>DATHZU010000504.1:0-8106 GCA_035458445.1 Thermohalobaculum sp.
GGCTTGTTGGGAAGGAGCCGGCAGATCAAAGCCCACTCGACATCCGTAAGGTCAAACCGTGCCATCCGTGCCTCCTCGCTCGGAGACACTGAATCACAACAAAGCCATAACGGGAATCCCGTTTATGAGTACGGAACCTAGAGGCGAGCCTCGGCTTTGTGCCAGATGCACGGGCTCCCGCCAGACTCCGAGCGCCCGTCTTAGCGGCACCCGAAAGCCCGCAAATCGCTCACCGGTCTAACCTGCCAACACATTCCCAGCGCTCGTGCAGGCATGATCTCGAGCCGTTCATCGCGTCAATTGCCGCTCGGTGCAGTGCGGAACGTCATGGAGGCCCATTGGCTTTGCCAAGCGACCGGAAGGCTGCCTGCGGGTTCGAGGCGAACGGCATTCACTAGGTAGACGCCGCCGGGCGCGAGAGGGATTGCCGCCGTCCCGGCCTGGTCCGTTCTGAGGGTGCTGCGGGTCACGGCCCCATTGTCATCCTTGAAGACGGTGATCTGATGACCCGCGACCGGTTCGCCGTGCAGGAGAAGGGTGACCGGCAACCGGTCAAGCCCGGGGCAGTAGGGGTTTGCCCCGGCGACGAGCTCGAAGGCGAGGCCGAGCGGGGTGTCGCGGTCTTCCGGCCGGGCGGGGCCCGACTGAACCAGCGCCTTGGCGTAGCGGGTGTAGCGCTCGGCAAAGCCGGTCTCGGGCAGACCGCGGGCGCGGTGCCGCGCGGCAAAACCGTCCAGGCCTTCGTCGGCCAGGTATTTCCGGAACACCGCCCAGTCGTCGTAGGTGACGCGGAATGCGACGGTCTGATGGGCGACGATGTTCAGGCCGGGCCGGGCGGCGATTGTGCTCAGAGCCGGCATGTCGCCCTCGCTTCCCGCAACCGTCGTCGTCTCTCCATCTGCCGTAACGGCAAAGCGCGTGAAGCGGTTCGAGAGATAGGGATAGGGCTCGCCGCGCAACATCTGGCCGACCATCAGGTCGGCCTTGATCGGCGATCCCGGCGCGACTTCCCAGCGCTGGGGCGCGATCCAGAACTCGTGCGCCTGTGCCGGCAGGAGGGCAAGCAGGGTGAGGGCGGCGCCGGCGGCGATCGGTTTGAAAGCGTGAAGCATCGGGAACCCGCAGGGTGGTGGACGTCTGAATGTCCATACGGTTGCCGGGCACTGAGGGATGCAGCCCGGCATTTCCGGGGCGCGTGTTTTCACGGTTCCGTGAGACGGCGGTGCCGCTGAAACCAAACCGCGAGGGTCGCCGTCTTGCTGTGTATTCGGGGTCACCGGAACGATCCGGCGGGCCGCGAATATCGGAACTGACAGAAAGGACGATATGATGAAGTTCACTCTCAAGACTGCCGCCTCGGCCGTCGCCCTGACCATGATCATGGGCACCGGCTCGGCGTTCGCCAAGGCCCACGACCAGGGCGTCGCCGATGGCGAGCCGCTCGAATTCCCGGGCGGAACCGGCGCCTTCGTTCAGACCCTGGACCAGGGCGTGTCGTCGCTGCAGAACGGCGGCCAGCGCGGTGATACGGCTTCGGCCAATGGCGGCGACAACCGGGTTGAGCCGGTGGTCGGCGCGAACGAGCCTGACTGATCCCGCACCGCCGGTATTACCGGCGGCTCATGTTTCCCCCTGGGACCGGGCGCCGATGGCGCTCGGTTCTTTTTCGCGCGGCTGCAAGGGTGAAGCATGGATCGACAGTACGTTTCGCGCGCGAAATACTCCTTAAGGCATTGATATATTTAGACTATCAAATTGTATGTCTCGTGACCGACGACATCCGTTCGCAGCGCCTTCGCGCTTCGTGGCAGTGCAGCCAGGCCCGGCTGCGCCTGGTTAACCATAGAAGCCACCCACGCGGCATTCTATTTTGGATCAGAGGCTTAGCCCCCTGTCCACATGCGGACGCGCGTTCGGGAGGGGGCGCGGTGCCGTCCAGCCGCCCGGAATCGGCAAGCGCCGTTAACCCGGCAGGTCGGTGGAGGCGCGTCGCACGCCCAGCGCCGGATTGCGGGTAAAGAAGCCATAGGGTTGCAGCGTCACCCCCTGCCAGACCGTATTCAGCACCGGCCAGTCCTCGGGCCGCGTGACATGGCGGAAGCCGAGCGTCACCCAGGCGACGAGATCCGCGTCGGTGATCGCCTCGCCGTCCGCATAGGCGGGCAGTCCCTCGCCGCCCGGCGACTGGTTCGGGTAGGGGCCGGCGGCATAGAGCTCGCCATCGCGGCGCCTGGTGAGCCAGAGATTGGCGCCCGAGAAACCGGCCCGGAGCTGCGGCCAGTCCTGCGGGTCCAGCAGCGAGACCGGCCCGCCGGCCTCGATCTGGTAGCCGGGATGGCGGCCGAGGGCGGTTGTGCGTGCCGGGTTCTCGATCCGCCAGGCCTCGCGCCCGGGCTCGGCGAGCAGCGCCGTCTCGGTTGCCAGCGTCTCGGGGACGATCTGCCACAAGCTGCTGCGATGATTGCCGTCCGCGAGCGAAACAGGCTGGATCCGCTCATGCACGAAGCGGTTCGCCTCGCCGTCGATGTCGAGGTCGAGCCGCAGCGAGAAGTAGTGATCATGATAGACCGCCACCAGCCCCTCGGCGACCCGGGCGCCGTGGTGCCCACCGGACCCGGGATGCGTGCCCTTCACCGCGTCGATTCCGGTCGCGCCGATGTTGACCCGGATCGCGCCTCCCTGGGTGAAGACCCAGTCGATGACGTAGTCGTAATGGGCGACGCTGGGGATCGACCGCACGACCAGCTCGGTCGCGCTCCGGCCCGCATGGGTGCCGGTCAGCGCCTCGTAGTGGCGCCAGAGCGGAGCGCCGGGGTCGCGTTCGAAGACGCAGAGGACGCGCTCGCGGGTATAGGGCTGCCCCACGGCGCCGGCCAGTGTGGCGTCGAGGAACACCGCGCCGGCCGGGCAGTCGATCCCAGCCGCCAGCGGCGAGGCGAGGGTGCCGAGGCCGAACTCACCGGCGTCGAGATAGGTGCGGAAGGACCAGCTCGGGGCCGCGTCCATATAGGGCACGAAGACCTCGGAGACATTGCCCTGGTAGAGGACCATGCGCTGCCGATCGCCGTCGGCGTGGGTGACCAGCGACACGACGGGGCCGAAGCGCTGATCGAAGCCCAGATGGAACGACCAGCCCTGCCATTCGACCATCCGGCCGTCGAGGGTGAAGTTCCAGCCCCGTGGCGCGACCGTCTCGACCGGGCGCATCGTGGGTGAAGCGGTGGAAGCCGCATCGAACTGGTGCCCGGCGGGACCGACCGGGACGACACCCTCGTCGATCAGGCCGATGACGGCGCCTTGATCCAGGTCGACGGTGGCGACAAGGCCCTCGACCGGCCGGGCGTAGACGTTCGTCTCGGCCCCGGCGATGTCGTAGCAGGGCATCTTGATGAGCCGCCTGCCTGCTTCCTCGGACAGACCGAAATGACCGGCCGAGAGCGACTCGCAGAAGATGTCGTCATAGGTGTCATAGCCGCGGGCGCGCATCGCCGCCTGCCAGCCGGGGTCGGCCTTCACGATTGCCTCGGCTTTGGCCCATTCGCCGCTGCCGATCGCCGGCTGGGCGCCGCGGATGTGGGTCCAGCGGGCGATCTCGCCACGGTCGAGATCGACGACGGCCTCGTAGGTCTCGCCACTGATGCGCAGCACCGCCAGCGCCCGGCGGCGCATGGCATCGCCGGGCCGCCATGCCAGCACCTCGGCCTTGTCGGGCTCCGCCAGCGTAAGCCCCGCGGCGCGGGTCGTGCGGTTGACCCGGCCGCTGGCGGCGATGACCTCGATCGCTTCGGTGACCTCCTCGGCCGTGAGCGGATCGAGCGGATGCGGCTCCGCCGCCGGGGCCGGCAGGCTCCAGGCGGCGAGCATCATGGCAAGGGCGCAAAGGCGCGCGGGGGACTGCGTGACGGGCATGCGGGCCTCCTTGGGCTGTTGGCCGCTGCCGGGCCGGGGGAGGACAGGCCCGGCAGCGGGGGCGGATCAGGCGATCCGTTCGAAGAACCAGAAGGCGGCGACCAGCGCGACCATCGCCGAGGCCGGCATGGTGATCACCCGGCGGTACCAGTCGCGGTGCCGGAACCAGAGCCCGACCGCCAGGAAGCAGGCGGCGACCACCGCGAGCTGGCCGAGCTCGACACCGAGGTTGAAGCCGATCAGGGCGGGCACGAATTGCGACGCCGGCAGGCCGACCTCGGCCAGCACGCCGGCGAAGCCGAGCCCGTGCAGCAGCCCGAAGCCGAAGACCACGAAGGGGCGCCAGCGCTGCAACCGGTCGGTGAACAGGTTCTCGACCGCGACGAAGACGATGGACGCGGCGATCAGCGGCTCGACGATGGCGGGCGAGATGCGCACGACGCCGTAGATGCCGAGCGCCAGCGTGACCGAATGGGCCAGCGTGAAGCCGGTGACCTGCCACATCAGCGGCCGCAAATGCGGGCTGAGCAGGAACAGGCCGACGACGAACAGGATATGGTCGAGCCCCTTCGGCACGATGTGCTCGAAGCCGATGGCGATGTAGTCGGCGAAGCCGGTCCACCATCCGCCATCTGCCACCGCTCCTTGGAGCGGGATCGGCTGGGTCGCCTCGCCCGCCGTCTGGAATGCCGAGAAGAAGGGGGTTTCATCCCCGGCGCGCTGGACGCGGAAGACGGTGTCGCCGACGCGTTCGGGCGCGACGAAATTCGTCGTCGCGGCCCCCGCAGGTGCTGTGCCGGTCAGGGTAATGGTCGAGACGCGGGCAAGGCCGGTGTCGCCGACATCAGGGACGCTGATGGCGGCGAGGCTCAGCGGCGATGCGGTGCCGTCGAAGGCGAGGCCGAAACTGGTGGCAAACTCCGCGGCGAGCGGCGCGAAGGCGACTTCCAGCGCCTCCGGGGCCAGTCCTCTGAGCCGGTCGTACTCGGCGGCCTCGGGAGCATCGGCGGAATTCGAATGCTGCGGGCCGATGCCGGCGATGTAGGATTCCAGGTTCATCGCGACGCGCAGCTCCACCGCGCCCGAGCGCTCGATGGTCGCGGCGGCGATGGCCGGGCGAAGCTCATGGGCGCCGGCCGGCGCGATGACAAGGGTCGCGGCCAGGAACGCCGCGAGTACGAGAATGATTGCTGACAACGTGATGCGCAACGACGCGCCGAGCGTTTGGCGGTAGATCATGGTCACCTCCCTGTGCTGTTTCTGCCGGGTATTACGGTGCCGCTGGCCCGGCGGATGCACCGCCCCTGCCACGCGACGCGGTCGGAAATGGTCATCATGCCGCATTCCTCCTTGCGCCCCGGGTGCAACCCGAAGCGGCCGGGAGCCGTAGATAAGGGCATGAACCGCGACCGGAATTCATCGCTGATCCTGCGGCTCCAGCGTCTGCTGGCGCGTCCTGGAGATAGGGACGTGCGCGCGCGCGGGATGCCCGACCTGCGCGTGCTCGCGCCGTTGCTGGAGTGCCTGGCGCCGGCGCCACCGCCGCCCGGCCTGCTGACGCGGATCGAGCAGCAGATCGCCGCCGAGCGGCGGCGGCCGCCCCGCCAGCGCTTCGCCGTGGCGGCTGCGTTCGGTGCTTCGGCCGGCATTGCCGCCGTGCTGGCACTCGCACCGCTAGCCGATAACCGCGCATGGGAGGCGCCGGTGCCGCTGACCGTGATCGACGGGGCCGATCGGGTCGCCATGCTTGATGCGCGCATGCTCGCGCACGGACGCTATCTGCGGATCGATCATTTCGGTCTGCTGGGGCCGACGGATCGCGCGCTCGAACTCTGGCTGCTCCGTGACGGCACAGGGGACGGCATCGCCCGCCCGGAATCGCTCGGGCTGCTCAGCCAGCGCGGCGGCGCGACCGTGCTGCCGCTTGCCCGGGCCGTCACTGCGGGCGACCTGCTGGCGGTCAGCGAGGAGCCGCCAGGCGGCGCGCCGGGGCCTGGACCCTCCGGCCCGGTGATCCTGACCGCACGGGTCGGCGGGGGATCGTGAACCGCCTTCGAAAAAATTCGCAGTCTCCTGCATCCATCCGTCCCCGCCGGGCGTATCTTGGGGTATAACAACGCCAGGGAAGGCAATCCGTGACCGTCGTGACGCATCTGACACCCTCATCAGAACGCGATCCAAGCCGCGCCAATCGCGAGGCAAGTGCCGAGCGCCGGCGCCGGATGGCTGGTTTGATAGGGGCTTGCGCCGATGACGACCGGGCGGCCTTCCGGCAACTCTACGAACTGAGCTCGCGCTTCGTCTTCGGCATCGTGCTGACGATCCTGCGCGACCAGGAAGCTGCCGCCGAGGTGGCACAGGAGGTCTATGTGTCGATCTGGCAGCGTGCTGGATCCTTCGATGGCGAGAAGGGCAATCCGATGGCCTGGATGGCGGCGATCGCGCGGAACCGCGCGATCGACCGGCTGCGCGCCGACCGGGCGCGCGGCTTCGTCGTCGCCACCGACGAGCTGCCCGAGCTGGCCGGCGACGACCCGCCCGCCGGGCTGGCGGTCGAGACCGTGGCGCTGCGCCGGGCCCTGGACGCGCTCAGGCCCGAGTTCCGGCAGGCGCTTTTGCTGAGCTATTTCAAGGGTTATACCCATACCGAACTGGCCGGCGCGCTGGACGTGCCGGTCGGAACCGCCAAGAGCTGGGTCCGCCGCGGGCTGGCCGCGCTGAAGGAGGCACTGGAATGACCGGCCGCGACACAGACGCGCTGGACTGGCTGGGCCTCGGCGACGAGGACGGCGAGGTGCCGGGCACGCGCCCGGACCTCGCGGACGAGTTCCGTGACGAGGAGGCCGCGCTCGCGGCGCTGGCCGCGCTGGCGCCCCCGGCCGATCCGCCGAAAGGCCTGCTGGCAAAGATCGAGAAGAAGATCGACAAGGCGCCCAAGCGCAAGATCACCACCATGCGCTCGGACGAGGGCAAGTGGGTCAAGCGCAAGGACAAGATCTGGCAGAAGATCCTGAGAAAGGACGAGGAGACCGGCCGCGCCATCTATCTGCTGCGCTGCGAGCCGGGCGGTGTGATCCCGCCGCATCCGCATCTGCGCGAGGAGCATGTCTTCGTCATCGAGGGCAGCTTCACCATCGGCGATACGCTGGTGCGGGCAGGGGACTACCATTACTCGAAGGCCGGGACCCTCCACGGGACGATCCGGACCGAGACCGGGTGCCTGGTGCTGATCCACTGCTGAAACCGCCGGGCGCCCACGACCGTAGGAAATGGTAACAGACAGGAAGGCGCCCGTTGGGCGTCCAGGGAAACTATGATCCGATTGACCCTCGTCGCAGGCCTGATCGCCGCTTTGATCGGCACCGCTCTCCTCAGGGAGGCGCCGCATTCGGCTGCTTCTCAGGCGGGCGGCGGTTATCTGACCGCCGAGGTGGGCCTGGGGACGATCCGCCAGAGTGTCGTCGCAACCGGCGCCCTGCAGGCGGTCACGACGGTCGAGGTCAGCTCGCAGCTCTCGGGCCAGATCGCCCGGCTGGCGGCCGATTTCAACGACCCGGTCGCTGCGGGGCAGGAACTGGCGGCCCTCGACCGGCGCGGCTTCGAGGCGCGTGTCGCCCAGGCCGAGGCCGAGCTTGCTATGGCCCGCGCGAACGTCGCCATCCTCTCGGCAACGCTGGAAAAGGCGCTCGGCGTCGAGGATGAGGCCAAGGCGCGGCGCCAGGTATTCGACGCCCGGACCGATCGGGCGCAGGTCGGACTCGCCCTGGCCGAGCGCGGGCTTGGGCGCGCCGACAGGCTCGCCGAGAAGGGCACGGCGACCCTGGCCGCGGTCGAGGACGCGCGCTCGGCCCGCGACGCCGCCGCCGCCGAGCTGCGCGAGGCCCAGGCGCTGGCCACCGCGCACGAGCACCTGGTCGCCTCGAGCGAAGCCGGCCGCCGCGAGGCCGAGGCCGAGCTCTCGAACGCCAGGGCTGCCTTGCCGCTGCGCGAGGCAGCGTTGCAACTCGCCCGCCTCGATCTCGAGCGAAGCACCATCCGCGCGCCGATTGACGGGATCGTCATCGGCCGCAATGTCGAGCCGGGCCAGACCGTCGCCGCCAGCCTGGATGCGCCGGTTCTGTTCACCATCGCCGGCGACCTGTCGGCGATGAATATCCACGCAAATATCGACGAGACAGACATCGGCGAGATCGCCGT
>DATHZU010000505.1:0-3306 GCA_035458445.1 Thermohalobaculum sp.
TGGTGATGCCGGGCGACAACCTGAAGTTCGAGGTGACGCTGATCAACCCGATCGCCATGGAGGAGAAGCTGCGCTTCGCCATCCGCGAGGGCGGCCGCACCGTCGGCGCCGGCGTCGTCTCCAAGATCCTCGAGTGACGACGGCTGAAACGATGATGGCCCGGCAGGCGCAGATGCGCAGGCCGGGCCGCACCCTGAAGTACCTGCGGGCCTGAGAGGCAAAAAATGCAAGGTCAGAACATAAGAATTCGGCTCAAAGCCTTCGATCACCGGGTGCTGGATGCCAGCACCGCGGAGATCGTGAACACGGCCAAGCGGACCGGCGCGCAGGTGCGCGGCCCGATCCCGCTGCCGAACAAGATCGAAAAGTTCACGGTGTTGCGCGGCCCGCATGTGGACAAGAAGAGCCGTGAGCAGTTCGAAATCCGGACGCACAAGCGTCTGCTGGACATCGTCGACCCCACCCCGCAGACCGTGGACGCGCTGATGAAGCTCGACCTGGCTGCCGGTGTGGACGTCGAGATCAAGCTGTGAGGAGGGCGTGATGCGCTCGGGAGTCATAGCGAAGAAGCTGGGCATGACCCGGCTCTTCCTCGAAGACGGACGGCAGGTGCCGGTGACCGTCCTGCAGATGGAGAATCTGCAGGTCGTCGCCCAGCGCACGCCGGACCGCGACGGCTACAGCGCCGTGCAGCTCGGTGCCGGAAATGCCAAGGCCAAGAACACCACCAAGCCGATGCGCGGACATTTCGCCGTGGCGAATGTGGCGCCGAAGCGCCGGCTGGTCGAGTTCCGGGTCGCGCCTGAGAACATGATCGCCGTCGGCGAGGAGCTGACCGCGGACCACTACTTCGCCGGCCAGTATGTCGATGTCGCGGGCACCTCGATCGGCAAGGGTTTTGCCGGCGCGATGAAGCGGCACAATTTCGGCGGCCTGCGCGCCTCGCATGGCGTGTCGGTGAGCCACCGCAGCCACGGCTCGACCGGCCAGTGCCAGGACCCCGGCAAGGTGTTCAAGGGCAAGAAGATGGCCGGCCACATGGGCGATGCGCGGGTCACCGTGCAGAATCTGGTGGTGGTGCGTACCGACGCCGACCGGGGCCTGATCATGGTCAAGGGCGCGGTGCCCGGGGCCAAGGGCGGCTGGGTCACCATCAAGGACGCCACCAAGAAGCCGGTGCCTGACAATGTGATCCTGCCGGCCGCGCTGCGTTCGGCCGCCGCCGAGGCCGCTGCCGCCGCCGAGGCCGCCGCCGCCGAGGCTGCAGCCGCCGAAGCCGCCGCCGAGGCCGAGAAGGCCGCGGCGCAGGCTGCGGAGCAGGCCGCGCTGGCCGCTGCCGCCGAGGCAGCCGCGAATGCCGAGGACTCGGAAGCGGAATCGGGCGACGCCCCTGAAGGAGGCGACGAGAAATGAAGATCAAGGCAGTGAACCTGGAGTCGAAGGCGGCCGGCTCGGTCGACCTGTCGGACGAGATTTTCGGTCTCGATCCGCGGGCCGACATTCTGCACCGCGTGGTGCGCTGGCAGCTCGCCAAGCGCCAGGCCGGGACGCACAAGACCCTGACCAGGGGCGAGACCTCGTACTCGACGAAGAAGATCTACCGCCAGAAGGGCACCGGCGGCGCGCGGCACGGCTCGCGCGGCGTTCCGCAGATGCGGCATGGCGGCACCTCGAAGGGCCCGGTTCCGCGGAGCCATGCGCATGACCTGCCCAAGGCGATCCGCAAGCTGGGTCTGAAGCTGGCGCTGAGCTCGAAGGCCAAGGCCGGCGAGATGATCGTGCTGGACGAAGCCAAGCTGGATCAGCCCAAGACCAAGGCGCTGGCCGAGAAACTGGCCAAGCTCGGCTGGTCCAAGGCGCTGGTGATCGATGGCGCCTCGGTCGACGAGAACTTCGCCCGGGCGGCGCGCAATATTGCCGACATCGATGTGCTGCCGAGCCAGGGCGCGAATGTCTACGACATCCTGCGGCGCGACCTTCTGGTGGTGACCAAGGCCGGTGTCGAAGCACTGGAGGCACGACTGAAATGACCGCCAAGGCAGAACTCTACGACGTGATCCGGCGTCCGGTGATCACCGAGAAGGCGACCATGGCCTCGGAGGCCAACGCGCTGGTATTCGAGGTGGCCAAGGATGCCAACAAGCCGCTGATCAAGGAGGCGGTCGAGACCCTCTTCAACGTCAAGGTGAAGGCGGTCAACACCACCGTGACCAAGGGCAAGGTCAAGCGGTTCCGCGGCCGCCCCGGCCGCCGCAACGATGTCAAGAAGGCCTATGTGACCCTGGAAGAGGGCCACATGATCGACGTGACCACTGGCCTTTAAGAAACAGAGACGGAAGACAGCAAGATGGCGTTGAAAACCTATAAACCGACGACGCCGGGCCAGCGAGGTCTGGTTCTGATCGACCGTTCGGATCTGTGGAAAGGCCGCCCGGTCAAGTCCCTCACCGAGGGGCTGACCAAGAAGGGCGGCCGGAACAACACCGGACGGATCACCGCGCGTCGGATCGGCGGCGGGGCCAAGCGGCTCTACCGCATCGTGGACTTCAAGCGGCGCAAATACGATGTGCCGGCGACGGTCGAGCGGATCGAGTACGATCCCAACCGGACCGCCTTCATCGCGCTGGTGCGCTATGAGGACGGCGAGCAGTCCTACATCCTGGCGCCGCAGCGCTTGGGCGTCGGCGACCAGGTCGTCTCGGGCGCGAAGGCCGACATCAAGCCGGGCAACGCGATGCCGTTCTCGGGCATGCCGATCGGTACGATCGTCCACAATATCGAGCTGAAGCCGGGCAAGGGCGGCCAGATCGCCCGCGCGGCGGGCACCTACGCGCAGTTCGTCGGCCGCGACGGCGGCTATGCGCAGCTTCGCCTCGGCTCGGGCGAGATGCGGATCGTGCGTCAGGAATGCATGGCGACGGTTGGCGCGGTCTCGAACCCGGACAACTCGAACCAGAACTTCGGCAAGGCCGGCCGCACCCGCCACCAGGGCAAGCGCCCGGCGGTTCGCGGTGTCGCGATGAACCCGATCGATCACCCACATGGCGGCGGCGAGGGCCGCACTTCGGGCGGCCGTCACCCGGTCACCCCGTGGGGCAAGCCCACCAAGGGCCACCGGACCCGGTCGAACAAGGCGACAAGCAAGTACATCCTGCGCTCGCGTCACGCGCGCAAGGGCAAGTAAGGAGAACGCAACATGGCACGTTCCGTCTGGAAGGGTCCGTTCGTCGACTCCTACCTGCTCAAGAAGGCAGCGAAGTCGCGCGAGTCGGGCCGCAACGAGGTCATCAAGATCTGGTCGCGCCG
>DATHZU010000506.1:0-9509 GCA_035458445.1 Thermohalobaculum sp.
GGCGGGAACCGGGGGCGGATCGGTTCGCACCCGGGGGAATGAGCCGAAATGGAGCGCCGCCTCGCCGCAATCCTGGTCGCCGACATCGCCGGATATTCCGCCGCGGTGGGCCGCGACGAGGCTGGCGCGATCGACGCCTACAAGGGTCACTTCAGCGCACTGGAGCCGATCATCGGGCTGCATGGCGGCCGCGTGGTCAAGACCATGGGCGATGGGTTCCTCGCCGAGTTCGCCTCGGTCGTCGATGCGGTCTCCTGCGCCTCGGTGATGCAGGAGCGAGTCGCCGAGCGCAACAGCGACCAGCCTGACGACGTGCGGCTGGTATTCCGCATGGGCGTCCATGTCGGCGATGTGATCGTCGACGGCGACGACATCCTCGGCGATGGCGTCAACATCGCCGCGCGTCTGCAGGAATTCTCGGAGCCCGGCGGCGTGGCGGTGTCGGGCCGGGTCCACGAAGACGTCGCCGACCGGCTGGACCTCGAATTCACCGACAAGGGTCCGCAGGCGTTCAAGAACATCGCGCGTCCGGTGCGCACCTTCGCGCTGATCGCGAACCGGAGGGCATCCCGCCGCGCACCGGCGCCGGAACGGCCGGACAAGCCGTCAGTTGCGGTGCTGCCCTTCGCCAACATGTCCCCCGACGCCGAGCAGGAATACTTCGCCGACGGAATTGCCGAGGACATCATCACCTCGCTTTCCTACGTGCCCTGGCTGTTCGTGATCGCCCGGAATTCTACCTTCTCCTACAAGGGGCTTGCAGTCGATGTGCGCGAGATCGGGCAGCAACTCGGCGTGCGCTACGTGCTCGAGGGCAGCGTGCGGCGTGCGGGCGAGCGGCTGCGCGTGACCGGGCAGCTCGTCGACGCCGAGACCGGCGCGCATTTATGGGCGGACCGCTACGACGGCGGGGTCGAGGACATCTTCGATCTGCAGGACCGGATCACCGAGGCCGTTGTCGGCGCCATCGCCCCGGAGATCCGCAGCGCCGAGATCGCCCGGTCGGGCCGCAAGCGGCCGGACAGCCTGGATGCCTACGATCATTATTTGCGGGCGCTGGCGGCACTTAATCGGGCCAGGATCGACGAGGCCGAGACGCATTTGGACTCCGCCATCGCCCGCGCGCCGACCTATGCGAAGGTACGGGCGATGCGGGCCTGGTGCACGACCCTGGGGCCCTGGGTCAGCCGGCCGCTCAATGTGGACGAGGTCGAGGCGGCTGGCGCCGACGCCGAGGAGGTGTTGGACCGGCTGGAGACCGATGTAGAAGACGAGGCCTATGCTGGCTACGTGCTGGCCTTCTCGGGCCGGGATCCCGCGCGCGGGCTGCGGCTGGTCGAAAAGGCGACCGAGCGCTGCCCCAGTTTCGCCTGGGCCTGGACCTCGAGCGCGATGCTGCGCGCCTATCGCGGCGAGGGCGAAATCGGTGCCACCCACGGGCTTCGGGCCTTGCGCCTCAGCCCCAACGACCCGATGGCGTTTCGCTCGCACATGGCGCTGTGCTTCGCCTACACCGCCAGCGGCAATCACGAAGCGACCCTGGAATACGCGAAGAAGGGGTTGGAATTGAACCCGCGCGCCACCGTCTTCCTTCGCTTCCAGGCCGTCGCTCTGGCTCATCTCGGCCGGATGGACGAGTCGAGACGGGCGCTGCGCCGCCATATGCAGGCTGCGCCGGGCTTTCGGGTCAGCAATTACATCAGCAGCGCAAATTATCTGGGGAATTTACTTGGCGACGGGATCAAGAACACCATCGTAGAGGGGCTGCGCCTGGCAGGTATGCCGGAGTGATCCTTGATCAGCCGCAAGTATGGACAGTCAGTTGACTAGGTTTGCGCGAATTCGCCCCACCCCTTCGCCCGCAGTTCGCAGGCAGGGCAGGTGCCGCATCCGAAGCCCCAGTCGTGCCGCTGGCTCCGATCACCCATATAGCAGGAATGCGTCTCGTCGCGGATCAGCCTGACCAGCGCCTCGCCGCCCAACTCCTCGGCCATCGCCCATGTTCCCGCCTTGTCGATCCACATCAGCGGCGTGTGCAGCACGAAGCGGCTGTCCATCCCCAGGTTCAGCGCCACCTGCATCGCCTTGATGGTGTCGTCGCGGCAATCCGGGTAGCCGGAATAGTCGGTCTCGCAGACGCCGGTCACGATGTGCCGGATGCCGCGCCGGTAGGCCAGCGCGGCCGCGAAGGCGAGGAAGATCAGGTTGCGTCCCGGCACGAAGGTCGAGGGCAGCCCGGCCTCGGTCATGACGATCTCGGCGTCCCGCGTCAGCGCGGTCTCAGAGACCTGCCCCAGGGTCGCGATGTCCAGCACCGTGTCGGCGCCGAGGCGTGCGGCCCGGTCCGGAAACGCGCCGCGGAACCCGTCCAGGAACACCGGCCGCTGGTCCATTTCCACGCCGTGGCGCTGGCCGTAGGTGAAGCCCAGGGTCTCGACCGCTCCGAAGCGGTCGCAGGCCCAGGCGAGGCAGGTGGCGCTGTCCTGCCCGCCGGAGAACAGCACCAGCGCCCGGTCCGTCATCGGGCCGTCACCCCTCGCGCTTCGGCAGCATCCGGCCCAGCCGCTCGCCGCCGGCGATATGCACATGGTAATGCGGCACGTCCTGGCGCCCGTCCGGGCCGGTATTGGCGATCAGCCGGAAGCCCTTGCCGCCCGCCGCCTCGGACACCCCGGCGGCCCGCGCCGCCTGGGCGATGGCGCGGGCGAAATCCGCCTGCTCGGCCTCCGAGGCGTCCGCCCCGAAATGGTCGGCGTTCACATAGGGCCCCTTCGGGATCACCAGCACATGCACCGGCGCCTGCGGCTGGATGTCGTGGAAGGCGAGCGAATGCTCGGTCTCCAGCAGCTTGTTGCACGGAATCTCGCCCCGGACGATCTTGGCGAAGATGTTCTGGTCGTCGTAGCTGTAGCTCATCCCGGCCTCCGTCTGGCGTTCTTGCTGCGGGCGGCAATTTGGCCGCCGCGGGGCCGCATTGCAAGGCTGCGCTTGCAAATCCGGCGCGGATCGGCAGGCTTCTGGCACCCAGCCCGAAGGGAGCCAAGTGACGGACAGGGTTGTCCATTTCCTGCTGCATGTGCCGAGATGCGCCGGCACCACGGTCGAGGCGCATTTCCAGGCCGCGCTTGGGCCCGGCCTGCTGCATGCCCCGCGCTGGCACAACCCCTTGCGCGCCTTCCTGGGCGAGCTTCGCGCGCTGGACCCCGCCGACCCGCGCTTGACCGCGGTCAGGATCGTCACCGGACATTCCATGGGCGCGCGGCTGAAGCGCCACTTCCCGGGGACCGAGATTCGCGAATCTGTGCTGCTGCGCGACCCGCTGGGATTCCACGTGTCGCTCTACAACCACCGCGTCGCCAGTCACCGCACCGGCTCCGGGCCCGCGCCGCCGGAATTCGCCCGCTGGTACGCGATGCAGCGCCGCAACCCGGTCAGCCGCTTCCTGCTGAACCATTACTACGACCAGCGGATTCCGGCGCTCTACCGCCTGTCCTCGGCCGCGCGCCTGTCGTTCCTCGAGGCGCGGCTGCGCGATTTCTGGTTCGTCGCCGACTACCGCCACGCCGACGAGATGATCGCCGGGATCAGTCGCGAGATGGGAATCGCCGAACACGCCGGGCGGAAGAATGTGACCGCCGCGCCCGCCCTGACGCCCGAATCCCTGGACCCGACGATGCGCGCCCGGATCGTTGCCGAAAACAGCGTCGATCAAGCCTTGTGGGAACGCTGGAAGGACCGCGGCTGGCGGGCGGAGGCCCACGACCCGCAGGCACCGTCGCCGGCGCTCCCCGGCAACAACGCGCTCGGCTATCTGGCCAGCGACCTCGCGACCTTCCTCCGGCGCAGCCTCAGGCTCTGACCCCGGGCCAGGGCGCCACCGGCGCGGCGGCCACCCACCAGCCGGGATTGGCGCGGGCGAGCCGTTCAGCCTGGGCCTCGGCCCCGGCCGCCGTCCCGTGCAGCGCGAAACAGGTGGCGCCCGAGCCGGACATGCGCGCCAGCGCCGCGCCCTCCAGCGCCTCCAGCACCCCGGCGATGGCGGGGCAGAGGGCCGTGGCCGCCTGCTGCAGGTCGTTGCGCTGGCGCGCGAGCCAGCCGACCAGGTCGCCGAAGCCGGCGAAACCCGCCGCGGGCATCGGCGGACCGGCCGGATAATCGCGCCGCTCAAGGGCCGCGAAGACCGCACCGGTGGCGACCGCCTCGCCCGGATTGGCCAGCACGATCCAGAAGCCGGGCAGCGGCGGCGGCGGCGTCAGCCGCTCGCCGATTCCGCTCACCATCCGCGGCTCGGGCGCGCTCAGGCAGACCGGCACATCTGCGCCAAGGCCCAGACCCGCATCAGCGGGCAGCGCCACCCCCCACAGCCGCGCCAGCAGCCGCAGCGCCGCCGCGGCATCCGCCGAGCCTCCGCCGATCCCCGAGGCGACGGGAAGGACCTTCTCCAGCACCAGCGCCGCGCCCGCTTCGACGCCGCGCTCGGCCGCTAGCGCCCGCGCCGCGCGCAGCACCAGGTTGTCGGGCGCGTCCCGCAGGTCGCCGCCGAACGGCCCGGCCAGCGACAGCGACAGCCGCGCGGCGCGCGTGGCGCTCAGCCGGTCGCCGAGGCGCGGAAAGACCGCCAGACTGTCCAGAAGGTGGTAGCCGTCCGGGCGGCGGCCGCGCAGATGCAGGAACAGGTTGACCTTCGCCGGCGCGGCCTCGGCCGCATCCGGCTCAGCCGCCATTGCTGGTTCCGGCCCCGGTGCCGATGATCGCTGGCTTCCCGGCCGCGGCTTCCTCGGCCATCACCGCATCCAGCCCTTCCGCCAGCTTGCGGCGGATGCGCACGGCGTCGTCGTCCTCGGGCTCGAAGGAAAGCGCCCGCTTCCACTGGAACCGGGCCTCGACACGGCGCCCTATCATCCACAGCGCGTCGCCGAAATGATCGTTGATCACCGGATCGACCGGCTGCAGCTCGACGGCCCGCTCCAGATGCTCGACGGCGCCCGCGAAATCGCCCAGCCGGTACAGAACCCAGCCCAGGCTGTCGACGATGAACCCGTCCTGCGGCCGCTGCTCGACCGCCTTCTCGATCATCGTCTGCGCCTCGTCCAGATGCAGGCCCATCTCGACCCAGCTGTAGCCCAGGTAGTTCAGCACCAGCGCCTGCTCGGGCTCCAGCTCCAGCGCCTTGCGGAAGTCGGCCTCGGCGCGGTCCCACTGCTTGGATCGCTCGAGCGCGATGCCGCGCTGGTAATACAGCACCCAGTGCCGCCGCTCGGGCGATTCGACCAGCGCGATGGCGCCGTCATAGGCATCGCTGGCCTCGGCAAAGCGGCTCTCGCGGCGCAGCGTGTCGCCCAGCATCGTATAGGCCTCGATCGAGCGCGGATAGAGCGCCGCCGTCTCGCGCAGCACCGCGACCGCGGCGTCCGCCTGCCCGGAATCGAACAGCGCCCCGGCCCGCCCGATCCGGGCGTCCAGCGCCTCGGGCGCATCGTCCGGAATCGCGGCAAAGGCGGCGATCGCCAGGTCGTATTGCTCCCTGTCGCGCAGAATGCCGGCGATCATCAGCCGCGCCTCGGTCAGCTCAGGGTCCAGGTAGACCGCCAGCCGCGCGTAGGCCAGGCTCAGCAACCAGTTCGAGCTTTGCGACAGGAACCCCGAGACATTGTGCAGCCCCTCGGCGGCGCCCTGCAGACCGTCCCGCACCAGCGGCGCCGGGATCTTGCCAGCGGCCAGATCGGCGTCCAGCGCTTCCAGCCGCTCGTCGCCCAGCGTCTTGCCGAGTTGTTCGGCGATCAGCGCGCGCGCGTCGTCGACGCGGTCGAGCCGCGCCAGCACCCCGGCCCGGATCCGCACCATCCTCGGCGTCTCGCGGCCCGCCAGCTCCGCGGCCCGCTCGAGCGCCGGGAGCGCCGCCTCGTCCAGCCCCGCGGCGGCCTCGAGCAGCCCCAGATGATAGGCCGAGACGATTCCGCCCGCACCGCTGTCGTTGGTCGTCTCCTGCAAGGATTCCAGAATCTCGCGCGACCCGTCGGTGTCACCGGCCTCGAAGGTGGCCCAGGCGTCGAAAACCTTGCCGGCGAACGAGCTGACCTCGTCGCGCCCCGAGACCAGGGCCACGCGGGCCTTGCCCGGCTCGCCCTTGCGCATCGCCTCGGCCGCCAGCAGCAGCGAGCCCAGATGGGCACCCGGCGTCAGTGCGTCCAGCCGCCGCGCCACCGGGATCGCCCGGTCCAGATCGCCCGCCGCCAGTTGCTGGTTGAGGGTGTTCTCCATCAACCTGGTGTTGCTGCTGTCGCGCAGCAGCGCCTCGGCATAGAGCCGCGCCGCCTCGGCAATGTCGCCGCGCCGCGCCGCGTTCTCGGCGGCAAGATAGGGTCCGGCGATGCCGGGCAGCCCCTGGGCAGCGGCGGCGTCCGCCATTGCCAGCGCCGCAGCCAGCGCCGCGGGCAGGGCGATACGCTGGATCAGCCTCGGTCTCGTGCCTGCCAAGTCGGCCTCCATGGCAATATCGGGGGCTGGGCGGCCCGCCGGCCCCCGCGCGCTGTGCAGGGGTGAACTGGGGTTTATAATGGCGCGCGCGCCGTTGCGCACTCACATTAGCGGCACCCGCGCGCAAAGTCCAAATCCGCGATCGCGCCGCGTCACCCGATCCGCTCCAGCCAGCGGGTTACCGCAGGGGCGACCGTGTCGCGCGCCCGGCGCGACACGAACACACCCACATGGCCGGTCGGCACCGCGAGTTCCTGATAGTCGCGACCGGCCAGGATTGGCCCCAGCGCCCGGCTGCAGGCAGGCGGGATGATGTGGTCGGCACGGCCATAGATGTTCAGCACCGGGCAGGCGATGGCGGACAGGTCCACCGGCGCGCCGGCAACCGTGAAGGCGCCGCGCACCAGGCGGTTTTCGAGGTAGAGCTCGATCAGCCACTGCTTCGCCGCTGCGCCCGGTTGGTCGGGCAGGTCGGCCAGCCACTTCTCCATCCTCAGGAAGGTGTCCAGCGCCTCGGCGTCATCGGCCATCGCCACCAGGCCGGAGGTGTACTTCGCCAGCGTCCGCGCCGGGGCAAGCTGCTGGAACAGCGCCCCGGTCAACTGGCCCGAGAGATTGCCCTGATCGTCGATCAGATCGGCCAGCAGATCGGCAGGCAGGCTGCGGACCCACCGGTTCAGCAGCCCGGGGCGCGCGCCCTCCGCATCGGCGTGAAAGTCGATGGGCGTGACCCCGAGCACCAGCCCCTTGACGGTGTCGGGATGGCGCGCGGCATGGATGGCCGCGAAAACCCCGCCCTGGCAGATGCCGAACAGGGCGGTCTTCGCGGCGCCCGAGGCGCGCAGAAGGGCCGCAACGGCATCGCCCAGGTGGTACTCGGCAAAATCGGTGAAATCCTCGAAACGGTCGGCCCGTGTCGCGTTTCCCCAGTCCAGCACGAAGAGGTCGGTCCCGGCCTCCAGCAGGCTCTGCACCAGCGAGCGGCCAGGCTCGAGGTCGGTCATGCTCTGGCGCCCGATCAGCCCATGCAGGATCAGCACCGGCCCCAGGCGCGGTTGGCCCTCCGCCACCGGGCGATAGCGGTGCAGGCTGATCCGGCCCTGGCGCCAGACCTCGTCCTTCGGGGTCGCCGCGATCTCGACCGTCGCACCGCCGCGCGTCGCGGCCAGATGGCGCGCCAGCGCCTGGACCTTCAGCGCCATTGCGGCGGGGTCGGTCACCGCCGCCATGCTCATCCTCCCGGCTCCTTGCCGGTTGCGTCGAGGCGGGCACGAAGGGCGCGCAGCTCGCGCCCCATGCGATGGACCGTCTCGTGCAGGCTGTCGATCTCGGCCCGGCTCGGCAGCCCCAGTATCTGCGCCAGCCCCTCGACCCGCTTGCGCAGCAACGCGGCGCAAGCCAGTCGCGCCCTGATCAGCTCGCGCTGGGCATCGAGAAATTCCTCCGAGCCCTGTGCCGAGGCGAGCTCGGCATCCGCGGCGGCCTGCCAGCGTGCCTGCATCGCGGCCCAGTCGGGCGTCTCCTCGGCGGCGGTGCTTCCGACGGCCAGGCCTTGCGCAAAGCGTCCGAACGCCTTCATCCAGGCTGTGGCCATGACGCTGTTGTACCGCTCCAGCGCCCGGCCATAGGCGGACCACTCCGCCGAGGCGCGCAGGGCATCGCGTTCGGCCCGCCACGGGTCGCCGCCCTCGGCGGCCCCGAACCAGCGCCACAGATCGCCCCAGCCGCCGGCGCCGCCCGCATCCATCCAGCCCGCCGGGTCGAACGGCCCGCCCGCCCCCGGCGCCCCGGCGCCCGCCGCCTCGGCCCATGTGCGCGCGAAGCGGCCCCAGGCGGCGAACAGCGCCTCGCAGCGCGCGCGCAGCGGCTCGGCCGCCTCGCCGCCCTCGAGGAGACCCCGGCTCATCTCGCCCCACTGGCGCAGAACATCCTGCATGCCGCCGTCGTCGTCAGGCATCGCCGCCCCTGCCGCCATCTTCGCCTGATGCCGGTATAACGCGGAATCGGCGAATCGCCAGCACGCGGGCGCCGCGCCTCATCCCGCCAGCGCGAACCAGGCCGCAGCCAGCAGCATCAGCACGCTGGGAAAGAAGGTGCTGGCAAATCCCACGCCGCGGTTGGTGGGACGCCCGGAAAGATACCCGGCCAGGAAGGCGGCGCGCGCCAGGCAGAACAATGTCGCCGCCGCAGGGACCATGCCCATCAGCCCGGCGGGCGCGGTGACCGCGAAGGCCAGGTGCACCGGCACGGCGATCAGAACCTGCTCGGTGGTGTTGGCCAGGTTGTACCGATAGATCTCCAGCAGCCGGTCCGTCTCGTCCCAGCCGCCATCGATGCGGTTGTGGAAGAACCTGTGCCGGGCGATCAGCCCGACCGCGACCACCAGGCAGGCGACCACGGCCAGGTCGCATTTCAACGCAAAGCCCAGCCGCGCGCCGGCGTCTGCACCGATATCCGGCGCCGGGAACAGCGCCCAGGCGGCCCAGAACCAGACGACGATCAGCCCGGCCGAAGCGGCGATCGCGCGCTTGACGCGGCGCTGCTTGGCGGCCCGGTCCATCTCAGGCGCGTCCGTCGCAGGGCAGGATCCGGCTCAGCAGCGCCTCCAGTTGACCGGCGTCGAGCCCCTCGCGCTGGTCGCGCACCAGCGGGTGGTCGCCCTCGTCCCACAGCTCGACCAGCGGGCGCTGCCGGTTGTCCCGGGGCACCACGTCGGCCTTCAGGTTCAACGTGTCGGGATAGGCCGGCAGGCGGTTCGCCAGGTAGCCGAACATGCGGCCGAGGCTGGCCTGGTCCGTCGCGTCGAAGGTCTCCATGTAGCGCTTGTGGTTCTCGGCGCTCAGCGTCGTCCAGACCCCGTAACCGAACGGCCGGTCCGCCGCATGGACCGGAATCTCCAGCACGCAGCGGACGAAATGCACCGGCTGTCCCCCGATCTTCATGCCGCAGTCGTCGGCGGTCGCCCACAACAGCTCGAAATCCGGCTCGCCATCCGCGGCCCATTGCGCATGGATCGGCCGGTCGTAGGCCAG
>DATHZU010000507.1:0-9979 GCA_035458445.1 Thermohalobaculum sp.
CGGCATGGAAGGCGGTCAGGACGGGCGCATCGAGCGGGTGTGGCGGCCGCCAGATCTCGCGGCCATCGTAAGAGAGGACCGTATAGAGCGCAGCCCGGTGGCGCACCACGGCCCCGGCAAGTTGATCCAGCCAGGCTGCACCGCACAGGTCCAGAAAGGCCGAGGCCGTGACCAAATCCGGGGGCGGTTCGAACAGATTCGGCAGACCACGGGCCAGGTCCGCGCACCGGGTCTCAACCGTCGTGTTTTCCACCGGTGCCGCCTGCGCCAGCAAGTCCGCATCGTGGTCGGCCAGCACCCAGTGCTGCGGCGCGCCGATCAGCGGTGCGGTCGCGCGCAGGTTGGCACCGGTGCCGGCGCCGAGGTCGAGCACCCGCAGGCCTTCCCGCCCGGCGAACGCCGCGCTCAGGCGCGCCGCCAGGCCGGGGTCGCGGGCGCGGGCATCGGCCCCGGCCCGCAGCGCCAGCCAGTCGGCAGAGAACCCGGTCACCGGGCCGCCCTGCGCAGCACGTCCGTCACGATCCGGGTGGTGTCTGCCCAGCGCGTGAAGCCCTGTGCCGCCTGCCAGCAAGCCTCCGCCAGCCGCCTCCGGGCCGCAGCATCGGCGATCAGTTCGCCCAGAGCCTCGCGCAGCGCCTGCGGATCGTCGGGCGGGACCAGGCAGGCGGCGCCGCGCGTCGCCTCGGGGACCGCGCCGGCGCGGCAGCCGACCACCGGCAGGCCCCGCGCCATGGCCTCGGTGTAGACCATGCCGAAGCCCTCGTAGCGCGACGCCAGGACGAAGAGGTCCGCCGCGTCATATGCTTCTCCCAGCGCCTCCGGGCTCAAGGCCCCCGCCAGCCGGACGCGTCCCTGCAACCCGTGGTGGGCGATTCGCGCTGCCAGGTCGCGGGCACAGGCCCCGTCGCGGTCGGCTCCGACAATGGTCAATCGCCACTCCAGCGCCGCGAGCCCGGCCAGCGCCTCGACCAGCACGTCATGGCCCTTGCGCTGCGTCAGCGAGCCGGCCGCGAGGATCGCCACCTCCGGGCCGCCCGACCCTGCGGCGCGGGCAGCAGGGTCGGTGCCAGGCGGGGCGACGGTCAGGCGGTCAGGCGTCACCCCGTAATAGGCGGTCAGGATCGCTGCGGTGGTGGCGCTGGTGGTGATCACATGAGCGCATTCGGCCAGTGCCGCGCGCTCGGTCTGGCGCAGCCGGTCCGCCTCGGCGCCCTCCAGCCCGGTCTCCAGCGCCAGCGGATGGTGGCAGAGCGCCACCACAGGACCTGGAAGGTCGTGGATCAGTGCTGCGGGAAGCACGCCCAGCGCCAGCCCGTCGATCAGCAGCGGAACGCTCTCGGGCACGCCTCGCAACAGGCGCGCAGCTTGGGCCAGTTCCGCGTCGGAGGGGAAGGGGAATCCCCCCGGCAGGGCCAGATGGGTCAGCCCCGGCGCCTCGCCCAGCAGACGCCGGGCATAAGCATAGCCGCCGGTTGGGGAACCCAGTTCCCCCGGTACGGCGAAAACCGCTTGGATCACACCGCACCCTCGTACCACGCGCGGGCGACGTGGCTCTCGTTCAGGGTCACGCGGACCTTCTGCAGGCCCTCCGAGCCCGGCCCCAGCGCCCCTGCATGGGCCGCCGCGACGATCTGGTCGAAGATGTGCCGGCACAGGAACTCGGTGGTGGTGACCACCCCCTTGAACTGCGGCAGGTCGTCGAGATTGGCATAGTTCAGCGGCTTCAGGGCGGCTTTCAGCGCCTCGTGGGCGCGGCCGATATCGACGACGATGCCATCGGCGCTCAGCGTCTCGCGGAAGAAGGCCACATCGACCACATAGGTCGCCCCATGCAGCCCCTGCGCCGGGCCGAAGACCTCGCCCGGCAGGGAATGGGCCATCATGATGTGGTCGCGGACTTCGACGGCGTACATGGGACTCTCCTCAGGGGTATCGGATGCGAGTGGCGATGCCCGGCGCCGCAGGGGCCAGCAGTCGTGGTATCTGGTGCGGCAGGTCGGCAAAGGCAACCTCGCCGGTGATCAGCCGGTCGAGGCGCGGATCGGTCAGCAGCGCCAGCGCCTCGGCCAATCGCTGCGGCCGCGAGGTCGTCGCGCGGCGGGCTTGCGCCACGTGGCCGACCTGGCTGGCGCGGATCGACAGCCGGCGCGCGTGGAAGGCGCCGCCCAGCATCAGGGGCACTGGCCGGTCCCCGAACCAGCTGAGTTCGATCACCCGCCCCTCGAAGGCCAGCGCATCCAGCGCCGCCTGCAGCCCCTCGGCGGAGGCCGTGGAATGGAAGACCACGTCGTAGTCCTGTCGGGCCACCGGAGATAACAAAAAATTCACGGGAAAGTCAGCCAGTGCAACACCGGGATCGGCTAGCTTGTCCGTAATATCCACAGCTTCGTGAATCTTGCTCAGGATCGCCGCGATGAGACAGCCGAGCAGCCCCGCGCCCAGCACCAGCACCCGCTCGCCCGGTTGCAGCGCGGCGTCCCAGATCGCATTCAGCGCGGTCTCGGCGTTCGCGCCCAGGATGGCGCGCTCGGGCGGCAGGCCGTCCGGCAGCGGCGCCAGCCATTCGACCCCCACCCGGAAGCGATCCTGATGCGGATGCAGGCAGAACACGTGGCGGCCCAGCAGGTCCGGCGGCCCGGCCTCGACCACGCCCACGGCGGCGTAGCCGTATTTCACCGGGAACGGGAAATCGCCCTCCTGCAGGGGCGCCCGCATCCGGGCGTATTCGCCGGTGGGCACGGCGCCAGCGCTGACCAGCCGCTCGGTCCCGCGGCTGAGGCCCGAATACAGTGTCCTGACCTCGGCCATACCAGGGCCCAGCGCCGGCAGGGCCACGCTGCGCAGCTCGGCCGCGCCGGGGCCGACATAGAAAAGGGCCTGCGCTGTTTCGGTCACTTGATCGGACACCTTGAATCCGGTTTGTCGCGGCGCAGATTACCTGCGTTCGGCGCAGCGTCCATGAAGGGTTGGCGGAAATGACCACGGTCACACCGGAAAGTGAAGTCACTTTGACGTTGCCGCCGCCTGCGCGCCTGCGGCGACGGCCCGCTGTGGGTCCCCGCACGCCCGCGGGTTTGCAGGATCGCCGAAGCCTGACGGCCCGGCGGGCAGGTTTTGCCGCGCTCAATCTCGGCACGCTGGCGCTTCTGACCTGGGGCGTCGCCCGGGTCTTCGGCCAGGGCGGCTGGTCCGCCACCGACATCGTGATCCTGATCTGCTTCTTCTTCGGCGCGCCCTGGACCGTGATGGGGCTGTGGAATGCGCTGGTCGGGGTCTGGTTGCTGCATGGCCGGCGCGACGGGCTCGAACTGGCCGCTCCGCATCTGGCGGCGGGCGACACCGACGCCGCGATCGCCAGCCGCGTCGCGGTGGCGATGACCGTGCGCAACGAGGATCCGCTGCGCTCCTATCAACGCCTCGCGGTGATGCGGGCCGAGCTCGACGCGACCGGCTGGGGCCAGAACTTCGATATCTTCATCCTGTCCGACACCAGCGACCCGGCCATCGCCGAGCGCGAGGAGCACCTGTTCCACGCGATGCGTGCCGATCTCGGCGGCATGCGCGCCACCTATCGCCGCCGGACCTCGAACGAGGGCTTCAAGGCAGGCAATGTGCGCGAATTCCTGATGAACCAGGGCCGCGACCACGACCTCTACCTGCCGCTCGACAGCGACAGCCTGATGTCGGCGGGCGCGATCCTGCGGATGGTGCGGATCGTCGAGGCCCATCCCCGCATCGGCATCCTGCAAAGCCTGGTGGTCGGCGCCCCCGCCACCAGCGCATTCGCGCGCATCTTCCAGTTCGGCATGCGCCACGGCATGCGCAGCTACACCATGGGCGCGGCCTGGTGGCAGGGCGACTGCGGCCCCTATTGGGGCCACAACGCGCTGATCCGCATCCGCCCCTTCCGCCGCCACTGCCGCCTGCCGGTCCTGCCCGGCAAGGCGCCGCTGGGCGGGCACATCCTCAGCCACGACCAGATCGAGGCGGTGCTGATCCGCCGCGCCGGCTACGAGGTGCGGGTGATCCCCGTCGAGGGCGAAAGCTGGGAGGAGAACCCGCCCACCCTGATGGACTTCACCAAGCGCGATCTGCGCTGGTGCCAGGGCAACATGCAGTACTGGCGGCTGCTGGGATTGCGCGGCTTGCAGCCGGTCTCGCGCTTCCAGGTCTTCGCCGCGATCATGATGTATCTGGGGGCGCCCGCCTGGATGCTGATGACCGCCGCCGCCGCCGCCAAGCTGATTGAGGGTGACTATTCGCAGGTCAACCTCGCCCTCGGCATGGCGATGTTCTTCATCATGTTCGCGGTCTCGCTGGTGCCGAAGCTGATGGGGATGCTGGACATCGCCCTGACCCCGGGCGGTGCCGCGCGCTATGGCGGGCGGCTGCGCTTCGCCCTCAGCGGGCTGGCCGAGATGCTGTTCTCGATCCTGATGGCGCCGGCGGTGGCGTTCCGGGTGACGCTGTTCCTGGTCGGGCTGGTCTTCGGCCGCTCGGTGATCTGGGGCGGGCAGAACCGCGACGCCTACCGTCTGGCCTGGCGCGACGCCGCGCGCGGGCTCTGGCCGCAGACGCTGTTCGGGCTGGTGCTGCTGGTCTCGGTCGGGTCGGTCTCAGGGGCGACCGGTCTGGCCTGGGCCGGGCCGATGATCGCCGGGCTGGCGCTGTCGATGCCGTTTGCGGTCCTGACCGCCCATCCCGCGTTCGGTGCCTGGGCCTCGCGGCTGGGCCTGTGCGCGGTGCCGGACGAGGTGGCGCTGCCGCCGACGTTGCAACGTCTTCAGCAGGCGGGAGCCGAGCAGCCGGAGGCCTCGCCGAAGCAAGCCGCCTGACGGAACGCGGCAGGGCGCGTGCACGCCCCCTACCCCCTTGACCCCATAACTGGTTCCCTGAATTGTCGCATCTGGCGCCATTGCCATGGCGCCGGATCGGTAACAGTTTGGGGCAGCATCACTGTCCTTCGAGGGAACACACGCCATGGCACTCGCACACCCCTATCTGTTGTTCCTGGGCGACGCACCTGACGCGCTGGCGGCGAAGGTGGCACAAGGCGTGCGCGACTGGCGGCCCGGCGCCAGCGTCGGCCAGCTTCGCTTGCCCGGCTGCAACGCCGATATGGGCCTGCCCGACATGACCGTCGCCGAGGCCCAGGCCGCAGGGGCCGAGACACTGGTGATCGGCGTCGCCAACCGTGGCGGCGTGATCTCCGAGGCCTGGCAGACGGTGCTGGTCGAGGCGCTGGAGGCGGGCATGGATGTCGCGGCGGGGCTCCACACCTTGCTGCGCGACCAGCCGGCGCTGGTCGAGGCCGCCCAGCGCACGGGCAAGAAGCTGCACGACGTGCGGCTGCCGAACCGCAAATACCCGATCGCCGACGGCAAGCCGCGCAGCGGCAAGCGCATCCTGGCGGTGGGCACCGACTGCTCGTGCGGCAAGATGTACACGGCGCTGGCGCTGGAGAAGTCGATGCGCGCCCGGGGCATGAAGGCCGATTTCCGCGCCACCGGCCAGACCGGAATCCTGATCACCGGCGAGGGCGTGCCGCTGGACGCGGTGGTTGCCGATTTCATGGCCGGCGCGGTCGAGGTGCTGACGCCGCCCAACGACGACGACCACTGGGACCTGATCGAGGGCCAGGGCAGCATCTTCCACGCCTCGTATTCCGGCGTCACCATGGCGCTGATCCACGGCGGCGCGCCCGACGCGCTGGTGCTGTGCCACGAGCCGACCCGCACCCATATGCGCGGCCTGCCGCATTTCGCCGTGCCGTCGCTGGACGAGCTGCGGCCGCTGGCGCTGCGGCTGGCGCAGATCGTCAACCCGGACTGCCGGGTGATCGGCTGCGCCATCAACACCGCGGCGCTGGACGAGGCCGCCGCCGAGGCCTATCTGGCCGAAACCGAGAAACGCCTGGGCCTGCCCTGCGTCGATCCGTTCCGCGACGGCGCCGACCGGCTGGTGGACGCGCTGTGAGCCGCATCGCCCTGACCGCGAAGATCGAGCGCTTCCCGACCGCCGGCGCTTGGACCATCTCGCGCGATTCGATCACCGAGGTCGTGGTCGTCACCGCCGAGGCTCGTCTCGGCGGGCATATCGGGCGTGGCGAGTGCCGCCCCTACCCACGCTACGACGAATTCCCCGAGGGAGTGGTCGCCGATATCGAGGCGGTGGCGGGCGATCTAGGCGCCGATCCGGCGGCGGTCGACCTGAACGTCCTGATGGCGCCGGGTGCGGCGCGCAACGCCGTCGATTGCGCGCTGTGGGACCTGCGGGCGAAGATGACCGGCAAGCGGGTCTGGGAACTGGCCGGGCTGGCGCGGCCGAAGCCGCTGATCACCGCCTATTCCCTGTCGCTCGACACCCCCGAGGCCATGCAGGCCAAGGCGGCGGAACACGCGCATCGCCCGCTGTTGAAGGTCAAGCTCGGCGGCGAGGGCGATCTGGATCGCATCCGCGCCGTGCGCGCCGGAGCGCCGCGGGCCAGCATCATTGTCGATGCCAACGAGGGCTGGACCGCCGAGAGCTACGAGAAGCTGGCGCCCGAATTCCTCGCGCTGGGGGTCGCCATGGTCGAGCAACCCCTGCCCGCCTGGGAGGATGACGATCTCGCGCAAGTGAAACGGACCCTGCCGATCTGCGCCGACGAGGCGTGCCATGATACCGAGTCGCTGCCGAAGCTTCTGGGCAAGTACGACATGATCAACATCAAGCTCGACAAGACCGGCGGCCTGACCGAGGCGTTGAAGATGCGCGCCGCCGCCGAGCGGCTGAACTTCAAGGTCATGGTCGGCTGCATGCTGGCCTCGTCGCTGGCCATGGCGCCGGCTGTGCTGGTGGCGCAGGGGGCCGAGATCGTCGATCTGGACGGTCCGCTGCTGCTGGCAGCCGACCGGGACCACCCGCTGATCTACGACGCCGACGGGGTGCATCCCCCTTCGCCGGAGCTTTGGGGATAGGACATGAGCCGGATTGTCTATGTGAACGGAGAATACCTGCCCGAGGAAGAAGCGAAGATCTCGGTCTTCGACCGGGGCTTCCTGATGGCCGACGGGGTCTACGAGGTCACCTCGGTGCTCGACGGCAAGCTGGTCGACTTCGGCGGCCATCTGGCGAGGCTGCACCGCTCGCTGGATGAATTGCGCATGGCCAGCCCGGTCGACGACGACGAGATGCTGGCCATCCATCGCGAGATGGTCGCCCGGAACGCCGTCGATCAGGGCCTGGTCTACCTGCAGGTGACGCGCGGGGCCTCGGACCGCGATTTCGCCTGGGCCGAGGGGATGCAGCCCTCGCTGGTGCTGTTCACCCAGGCGAAGCATCTGATCGACACGGCGGTGGCGCGCAACGGCATCAAGGTGGTGTCGCAGCCTGACCTGCGCTGGGAGCGGCGCGACATCAAGACGGTGCAGTTGCTCTACCCCAGCCTGGCCAAGATGAACGCCAAGGCCGCGGGCGCCGACGATGCCTGGCTGGTCGAGGACGGCTTCGTCACCGAGGGCAGCTCGAACAACGCCTATATCGTCACCCGGGACGGCACCATCGTCACCCGGCAGCTGTCGACCGACATCCTGCACGGCATCACCCGGGCCAGCGTGATCAAGCTGGCGGCCGAGGCGCAGCTCAAGGTGATCGAGCGGCCCTTCACCATCGCCGAGGCGCAGCAGGCGGTCGAGGCCTTCGCCACCTCGGCCTCGGGCTTCGTGCAGCCGGTCATCCAGATCGACGGGGTGACGCTGGGCGACGGCAAGCCCGGCCCGGTGGCCCGGCGCCTGCGCGAGATCTACATCGAGCACGCCCGGGCGACGGCGGTCTGAGGTGGCCTGACCGCGGATGCCGCGGCGCCCGGTAGGGCGGGCTTCAGCCCGCCATTCAAATCAGTTGCCGTTGATCTTGACCCATCCCGGTCCGTCGTCCTTGCCCGGTTTGACCCTGCAATCCAGTCGGCTTTTCAACACCTTGCAAACTGGATGCCCTTGTCAAGCACGGGCATGGCATGGGTCGGTGTCAATGCGCCCCGCCAATCTACGGTCATGGCGGGCTGAAGCCCGCCCTACGGCGGATGCACGCTCAGGCGGGGACCTTGACAGGCGGCGAGGGCGACAGGCGGCTACGGAGTTTTCACCTCCGCGGAATTGACGGCTGAACCGCCCCTATCGCTCCAGGATCAGCCGGTCGTCCTCGATCCGGATGCTGCGAAAGCGGTCGAGGTAATCCATGCCCAGCAGCGACCTGGCGCTGTCGCCGCCATTGACCAGCACCGTCATTCCGCGCTCCTCCAGCCCGCCCAGCGCAATGCTGTCGAGGCGCACCCGGGCGGCCCTGGCCGTGCCGTTGGCGGTCCGGACCTCGATCAGGAATTCGAGCTTCTCCACGTCGATCCCGGCCCGCGCCGCATCGTCGCGGCTCAGCACCACGGAACTGGCGCCGGTATCGACCAGGAACCGCACCGGCGTGCCGTTGACCGCCACATCGGCATGGAAATGCCCGTCGCTGGCGCGGCGGAGCGCGATGCCGCCGGACCCGGTCTGGACCGCCCGCTCGGGCAGGAGCTGCGACAGAAGCGGCTCCCAGAAGCCAACCGCCAGGGTGGCGCCGAGGAAGATCAGCACCCAAATCGCCGCGTGCTGCATGGCCGCGCCCAGGCGGTGGCGGTACATGCCGAACAGCCCGCTGGCGATCACCATTCCCAGAAGCGCGAGATAGAAGAACCGGGCCTGGGAGTCGGGATCGTCCGGCAGCATCGCGGCCTCCGTTGTTGCTCTAATGCCCGGCGATGACCCCGAAATCGGCCAGCCCGTCCAGCACGAACTGCACCGACAGCGCCGCCAGCAGCATCCCGAACAGCCGCGAGACCACGATCACCCCGGTGCGGCCCAGCAGCCGCTCGATGATCCCGCCCAGGAAGAACCCGACCATCGCCAGCAGCAGCAGCGCATAGAGCACCGCGAAGACGGTCGCCTGGCCCGCGAGGTCGCCCTGCTGGTTGCCGATCAGCAGGATCAGCGTGGCGATGGCACCCGGCCCCGCCAGCAACGGCGTCGCCAGGGGAAAGACCGAGGGATCATGGGTCGGCGCCGCGTCCTCGCCGCTGGCCCGCTGCTCGCGCCGCTGGACCCGGCGCTCGAACACCATGTCCATGGCGATCATGAACAGCAGCAGCCCGCCCGAGATGCGGAACGCCGCCATTGAGATGCCGAGGAAGTTCAGCACCGCCTCGCCCGCCAGCCCGAAGACGGTCAGGATACCGGCCGCCACCGAGACGGCGATGATCCCGATGCGGCGCCGTTCGGCGGCGCTGGAGCCCTGGGTCAGCGCCACGAACATCGGGCCCAGGCCGATGGGGTCGATCACCACGAACAGCGTGACGAAGGCGGCGATGGCCTCGGTCAGCAGAACATTATCCAGTCCGGGCCGCCTCCAGCGCTTCCTCGGCGGCGAGCCACAGGGCCTCGGCGCGCTCCTGCGCCGCCAGTATCTCGCCGCGCTTGATCTGCAATGCCTCGATCCGCTCGGTCGGGCCGTCATAAAGCTTCGGGTCCGCCAGCCGCGCATCGATCTGCGCCAGCATCGCGGCGATCTTCTCCATCCGATCCTCGCAGGTTTTCACCTCGGCGCGCAAGGGCGCCAGCGCCCGGCGCTCCTCGGCGGCGCCGCGCCGCTGGCCGCGGCGCTGCGAGGCGTTGTCGGCGCTGCCGCCCGCTGCCTCGGGCTTCGACAGCAGCAACCGGCGATAGGCGTCCAGATCGTCGTCGTAGGGCGTCACCCGCCCGTCCCGTACCAGCCACAGCCGGTCGGCGACCAGCTCGATCAGGTGGGCGTCGTGAGTGATCAGGATCACCGCGCCGCGATAGTCGTTCAGCGCCGTCACCAGCGCCTCGCGGCTCTCGATATCCAGATGGTTGGTCGGCTCGTCCAGGATCATCAGATGCGGCGCGTCCAGCGCGGCCAGGGTCAGCAGCAGCCGCGCCTTCTGACC
>DATHZU010000508.1:0-4197 GCA_035458445.1 Thermohalobaculum sp.
GGTCCGGGCCAAATACGCACGCGAGGAGGTCGACCTTTCGGATGCCACCTATTCCCGCATTGAAATCGAGGGATGGGTCCAATTCCTCGGCTTCGAGAGTGAACCGATCGTGAAGAGATTCGACCTCAAATGAAAAGAGGCAACATGAGACTGCTCGCCATCTCCCTGGTCGCCCTTGCCTCGCTGCTGGCGCCGGCGGGTCAAACTGCATGGGCGTCTGAGCCGGTTCGAGTCCTCTGGCTGCTCCGGTCCTCGGCGGGCGCAGAGGAAACCGCGATAGCGCTCCAGAACGAGGCGGGCGTTCCGGTCGATATCAGTTTCGCGGATGTTCGAGCCGGTTCTCCAGAGGATATCATCATCGCTGCGAAGCGGGCGATCGCCTTTGACGAGGCCGACCTGATCTTCGGGTTGTCGCTATTCGACATCGAAGTTCTCGGCGGTAACCAAATGCTTCGGCAAATCCCGTTAAAATCGCTGGGAACGGAACGGTCGCGCTCGCTGTTCGTGACCGAATCGCTGCGCGGCGTTGCGCGCGGGAGCGAACGGGACGCCGAATCCGCCTTGGCACTTCCACTTTCGCTTTCGGCGCCGATGCTCTGCTTCGATCGGGATCGCACCGGCTTTCTTGGCGATTTCCGGCCTGGAATTGTCGAACTCGCCTACGGAAAGATTTCCCAAAGGCTTGCATTCCCGGATCCGCGCTACGATTCCGCTGGACGTTCTGCCTTGGTCTCGATTTTCAGCGCGTCCGGCGGCGTCAACGAGGGCTGGTATCTTTTCGAGGAGCTCGACCGGTCCATTAAGCAGTATAGCCCGAACGCCTATCGTGCCTGCCTCGACGTCGTCGATGGGCAGGCAGAGGTCGGCTTCAGCTCTCTCGTTGTGGCCGATCTATTGGAGGGCAAGGCACCACGGCTCGGCTTCCAAATCCTCGACCAGGCCGCCCTCGTGCCAGTGAGCTTCGCCGCCGCGCTCGACAATGGCCGGCCGGAGCTGAGCGATACGGCAACCGAGGTGCTCCGCTGGCTGCTCGGAGTCGGTCTTGATCGCCAGCTCGACGCCCTCCAGCGCCAGCTCGAAAGCCGGGGGATGCGTTATGACGTTTGGCAAATGGCCAAGCCGCAAGGGGCGATGGAGTATCTGCCGGGCGAACAACTCGTCAATGAGTGGTCCGCCCGGTATGACTACAAGTCTGGGCGCAGTCTACGCTGACCTGCCGTCGGGCCCGGCTCACGCCGAGCGGTAGAGCTTGGTCATCGAGAACTCGCGATGGCCCAGCGCCTCGGCGGCCGTGTGGCGGCCGTTGGCGGTTCGGATGATGATCTCGATCAGGGCGTCACCGGCCTGGTCGATGGTCTGCTCGCGGGTCAGGACGCCGGTCACATCCACGTCGATATGCTCGGACATGGTGCGCAGCGTGCGCGGATTGCCCGAGATCTTGATCACCGGCACGATCGGGTTGCCGACAACGTTGCCCTGGCCGGTGGGGAAGGTGTGGATCACATAACCCGCGGCCGCCATCAGGGTCACGCACTCGGCCGCAGCCGAGGAGGTGTCCATGAAGTACAGCCCGGGGCCCTTCGCCGGAGCCTCCGCCGCGTCGAGCGCGTCGAGATAGGTGCTTGTCCGGCCGATCTTCTCCAGGTTCCCCAGCGCCTTTTCCTCAATGGTGGTAAGCCCGCCCAGGATATTGCCCTTGGTCGGCTGGCTGTCCGAGAGGTCGTCGGTCTGGTGGGCAAAGATCACGTCGTCGGCGTAGGCCTTGAAGATCTTCATGAACTTCGCCGCCGCTTCCGGATTGGCGGCGCGCTTTTCGCAGATATGCTCGGCGCCGGTGATCTCGGAGGTCTCGCCGAAGCAGCCATAGAGGCCGTGCGGCAGCAGCTTGTCGTACATGTTGCCGACGGTCGGGCAGGATCCCAGCCCGGTCGTGGTGTCACTCTCGCCGCATTTGGTCGAAACCCAGAGGTCGGTCAGCGGGCAGGGCTCCTTCGCGAGCTCGGTCGCCCAGTGGACGTATTCCTTGGCCTTCCAGCTCGCGGCGCGGATGGTTTCGAGATCGCCCTTCTGCTCGATCGAGAAGCCGGTCACCGGCTTGCCGGTCTTGGCGATGCCATCGACGATCACCTTGGTCCATTCGGGCTCGATCCCGATCACCACCACGGCGGCGACGTTGGGATTGGCCCCGGTGCCGATGATGGTGCGGAAATGCAGCTCGAGGTCGGCGCCGAACTGCAGCCGGCCATAGGCATGCGGGATCGCCATGGTGCCCTTGACGTTGTTCGCCACCGCCTCGCAGGCGGCGTTCGAGATGTCGTCGACCGGCAGGATCAGCACGTGGTTGCGCACGCCGACGCGGCCGTTCTCGCGCCGCCAGGCCATTACAGTCGTTTGGGTTGCATCGAAAGCCATGTCGTTCACCACCTTTTGGTTTTGCAGTTATGGGTGTGGACATGCTCGCCGACGCCGGCCGGGCCGACCATCTTGCCGATGTCCTCGCCGTATTTGTACACCGTGTCGCCGGCCTTGAGGTCCTTCAGCGCCACCTTGTGGCCGATGGGAATGTCCGCCTTGGCGGTCAGCCGGAAGTCCGTATTGTCATGGGTGATGACGCACAGCATCTCGGTGCCGGCCGTCAGGCCTTCGACCACGACAACACCGACATTGTCGGCCTTCTCGTGGACGAGGAGGTGGGGGATGCTCATCAGCGGGTTCCTTCGGACAGTTTCTGGGAGACTTTCTCTCTTCTAACTCTTATATAAGAGTTGTATGTGTGAGGACAGATACATCAGAGCCGGGTGAGTCGCAACCCGGGAAATGCGCCGCCGAGATTAGATATTCCGGGACGGAAACCATGCCGCAGCCAGCCTTCGAGCCGCTTTATGTCCAGGTCCGCAGTGCTCTCGTCGCCCGGCTGATCGCCCGGGAGTGGGCGCCGGGCGAACTGCTGCCAGGCGAGTTGGCGATCGCCGCCGAGCTGGGCGTCAGCCTGGGCACGGTGCGCAAGGCGGTGGACAGCCTGGTGGCCGACGGGGTTCTGCGCCGCCATCAGGGCAAGGGCACCTATGTCACCGAGCAGACGCCGGAGCGGGCGAACTACCATTTCTTCCGGCTGGTCGACGCCGAGGGCAAAAGAGTGCTGCCCGAAGCGGGCTCGGAAACCATCGCGGTGCTGCCGACCGGACCCGAGGCGGCACAGAGGCTGGGCATCGGCACGCAGGACAAGGTGGTGCTGATCGACCGCGTGCGCTCGATCGGCGGCCGCCCGGCGATGCTGGAGACCGTCGTGGTTCCGGCCGCGCTGATGCCGGGGCTCGAGACCGAGGGTCCGCTGCCGAATGCCCTCTATCCGCATTACCAGTCGCGCCACGGCGTCAGCGTGATCTCGACCGAGGACCGGCTCTCGGCCGCCCCCGCCGGCCCCGCCGCCGCAAGGGCACTGGGCGTGCCCCAGGGCACGGCGCTTCTGGTGTCCGACCGGGTGGCCTATGATCTGGCCGGCCGCCCGGTCGAATGGCGGCGCTCGCAGTTCCTGTCGGATGGTTTATCATACGCCGTCACATTGGGATGAAATCGCATGGCTGACCGCCCGGACTATATCGCCGCCAATCGCGAGGCCTGGAACGAGGTGGCGCCGCGGCACGGCGCCCGGAATCAGGCGCGCCTGATCGAGCAGTTCCGGGCGGGTGGCTGCAACCTGCTGGAGGACGAGGCGCGCGCCATGGTTCTCGAGACCGGCATCGCGGGCAAATCGGTGGTGCAGGTCTGCTGCAACAACGGCAAGGACCTGCTGTCGGTCAAGGGGATGGGCGCGGGGCGGTGCCTGGGGATCGATCTGTCGGATGCATTCCTCGCCCAGGCCCGCGAACTGGCCGAGGCGGCCGGTTTCACCGATGACGTGCGTTTCCTGGAGGCGGATGTCTATGCCCTGCCTGTCGAACTCGCCGGCAGTTTCGACGTGGCCCTGACAACCATCGGCGTGCTCACCTGGATGCCCGATCTGCCGGTCTTCTTCGGCGCCGTCGCCGGGCTGCTGAAGCCCGGCGGATGGTGGGTGATGGAGGAGACCCACCCGGTGGTCTTCATGTACGAGGAAGACCCGGACGGCGGCATCCCGCAACTGACCTATTCCTACTTCCGCGGCGGGCCCGAGCGCTGGGACGACGGGCTTGACTATTTCAGCGGCGAGACCTACGC
>DATHZU010000509.1:0-5804 GCA_035458445.1 Thermohalobaculum sp.
CGCCGACCATGGATTGCTGCGACTGGTGTATCTCAACCGGCACCGGGTCGCCGACGGCGCCTGGCGTTCCGGACAGCCCGCGCCGTTCCAGCTCCGTGCATTCGCCCGTGCCGGCGGGCGCAGCGTGGTGTCGCTGCGCGCCGGGCAAAGCTTCGGTTCGCTGCCGCTCGAGATCGAGGCCTGCCGCGAGGCCGGCCTTTCCTTCCACAACCTGACGATCCGCTCGCGCGGTCTTCCCAGCCGCGAGGAGTTTCGGGCGATCGCCGCCTTGTTCCGGACGGTCGAGCGCCCGGTGCTGCTGCATTGCAAATCCGGCGCCGATCGCGCGGGCTTCGCCGCGGCGCTGTGGCTGATGCTGGTCGAGGGTGTGGCGCCCGCCGATGCGCGGCGTCAGCTCGCGCTCAGGTACGGCCATGTGGCGCTGTCTCGGACCGGCGTGCTGGATGCCTTCTTCGACGCTTGCGGGCGCGACATGGAAGCGGCCGAGATGTCGCTGAGCGACTGGGTCGAGACCCGCTACGATCCCGACCGCCTGCTGGCCGAGTTTCGCGACCGGCCGCTGGTTCGCCGCCTGCGGCTGCCGCGCTGGCGCGGCTGACCGCGCCGGCATCACGCATCGTGATCCGATCCATAAGCAAATCGCCGCTTGCCTTTGCGGCGGCGCCGGTTAGCTTCGCCCTCTGCTCGCTCTCGCATCGAAAGCCCCGAACCCATGAAGCTCAATCGCGGCCGCCATCTCGTCTCGATCCCGGGTCCCTCGGTCATTCCCGACCGGGTTCTGAACGCCATGCACCGGGCGATGCCCAATATCTACGAGGGGGCGCTGGTCGAGCTGTCGAAGAGCGTGCTGGCCGAACTGCCGTCGCTGGCGCGCACCGGCGGCCACGGTTTCATCGCCATTTCCAACGGTCACGGCGCCTGGGACATGGCGCTGTCGAACACGCTGAGCCGCGGCGACAAGGTTCTGGTGCTGGAATCGGGACGCTTCGCGCCGGGGTGGGGCGACCAGGCGGCGATGATGGGGCTCGAGGTCGAGACCCTGCACGCGCCGAAGCGCCGCGCGGTGAGCCCCGCCGCGGTCGAGGAGCGGCTGCGCGCCGACAGGAGCCACAGCATCAAGGCCATCCTGGTGGTTCAGGTCGACACCGCCTCGGCGGTCTGGAACGACATCGCGGCCATCCGCAACGCCATCGACGCGGCCGGGCATCCGGCGCTTTACATGGTGGACTGCATCGCTTCGCTGGCCTGCATGGAATACCGGATGGATGATTGGGGCGTCGATGTCACCGTCGGCGGCTCGCAGAAAGGGTTGATGGTGCCGCCGGGCCTGGGCTTCACCTGGGCGAACGAAAAGGCGATGGCCGCGCACAAGACGGCGGATCTGCGCAGCGCCTACTGGGACTGGACCAAGCGGATTTCGGGCGACTCGCATTACTGGCGCTATGCGGGCACGCCGCCAATCTCGCATCTCTACGCGCTGCGAGAGGCGATGAACATGATTGCCGAGGAAGGGATGGAGAACATCTGGGCCCGCCACCGGGTCTTCGCCGACGCCGTGCGCGCGGCGGTCTCGGCCTGGGGCACCCAAGGCGGGCTGGAATTCAACATCACCGAGGCGTCCGAGCGATCGGATTCCGTCACGACCGTGCTGACCGGCTCGATCGACGCCACCCGGCTGCGCGCGATCTGCGACCAGCAGGCCGGGCTGACGCTGGGGATCGGGCTGGGCGACGAGTTCGAGGGCCGGGCCTTCCGCATCGGCCATATGGGCCACCTGAACCCGCCGATGGTGCTGGGCACGCTGGCCACCACCGAGGCGGCGCTGGCCGCCATGGGCGCACCGATGGGCGCCTCGGGCACGACGGCGGCGGCCGAGGTGATCGGCCGGCATCTGGACGCCTGATGGCGCACCGCGACAAGGTCGTCCGCTCGATCGAGAATCCCGACGGCACCCGCTGCGTCGATCTGGTCCGCCTGCCCGATGGCGCCTATGGCTTCGCCGAATACCGCCGCGACCCGGAGGACGGTCGGGGGTGGTCTCCGGCAGGGGCGCCGCCCGGGACCGGCTTCGCGACCGAGGCCGAGGCGCTGGGCGAGGCCCGGCGCTCGGTTCCCTGGCTCGACATGGTGCTCGAGCCCGGGCGATAACCCTGCCTCGGGGTGGCCGGGGGGAGGGCCGGGTCAATGACCGCTGACACGTCCGGCCGCGGCAAACGCGTGCTTCTGTCGGCCTCGCTGCTGGCAGGGGTGCTGGGGTCGATACATGCCTTCTCGGTATTTCTCGAGCCGCTGGAAACGCAGTTCCAGGCCTCGCGGGGCATGGTCAGCCTGACCTATTCGATGGCCCTGGCCGCGCTGACCTTGGCGGTTCTGTCCGGGCACCGGGTATTCGCGCTGCTGCCGCCTGGCCGGCTGGTCGTCGCCATCTGTGCCGTGGCGGCGGCGGGGGCCGTGGTCGCCGCCTTCGCGCCCACGCTGCCGGTGGTGTGGCTGGGCTACAGCCTGCTGTTCGGAGGTGCCAACGGCTTTGGCTACGGCTTCGGGCTGCAGATCGCGGCGCAGGCGAATCCGGGCCGCGAGGGCTTCGCCATGGGCATGGTGACCGCCGCCTACGGGGCAGGGGCGGCGGTCTCGCCGGCGCTGCTGTCCTGGGCGGTCGACACCGGCGGCATGCGGGCCGCCATGCTCGGGCTGGCGATGGCGATCGCCGCGGTGGCACCGGTTTCGGGGGTGCTGATCGCGCGGTCCGGAGTGGCCTTCCAGGCCGCGATCGGCACGCGCCGGGTCCGGCTTCCCGGCTGGCCCGTCGCGTTGCTCTGGCTCGGCTACGGGGCGGGAGCGGCGGCGGGCCTGATGGCGATCGGCCATGCCGCCGGGATCGCCGGGTCTGCGGGCCTTGCGGGAATGCGGTGGCTGGCGCCGGTGGTGATCGCTGTCTGCAACATGTGCGGCAGCTTCTCCGGCGGATGGCTTTCAGACCGGATGGCGCCGGGCCGGCTGCTCGCCGGGCTGCCGATGGTCTCGGCCGCCTGTCTGGTGACACTCGCCTCGGCCAGCGAGATCGGGCTGGCGTTGCTGTGCCTCGGCGGGATCGGTTTCACCTATGGCGCGATCATTGCGGCCTATCCGGCCGCCATTGCAAAGCGGTTCGGGCCGGTCGAGAGTGCCCGGGCCTACGGCCGGGTCTTTACCGCCTGGGGGCTGGCAGGGCTGGGGGCGCCGTGGCTGGCCGGGGTGCTGTACGACCGGACCGGGGGCTATGTCCTGGCGCTGCTGGCGGCGGCGCTGCTGGCGCTGGTCTCGACACTTGCGGCGGTGGCCCTGCTGCGCCGCGCTACGCACTGAGCGAAGCGCGCTCGCCTGATCCCCTCGCTGCGCGCCATCGTCCTCGATCCAGATGCTGCCGGCGTTTCTGCCCCGACCGGATGATGCAGCGGCTTTTCGTGTCGGGCGCCAACGACCATCAGACCGAAAGGCTGGCGGCTGTCCTTGACGGTTCTGGCATCGCAGCAAAAACCGTCCTATCGACCGAGGGATACGGTCAGGGTCCGGCAAACCGAAACCCAAGGCGACCGCAGGCGCGACCGCGTCCGGCACGCGGGATCTGCGTGGCGCCCTCCAAAAAAGATCAGCGCGCGCCGCCCAGTCGAGGGTGGCGCGCGCAAATCCGATTGTCCGGGACCTGTCCCGGGCCGAAGTCTACACCTCGGCCCCGGCAAGCCGCGCAAGCATCCGAGTGCCGGCCGGGAAACTCACGAAGCCGAAAACGCCGGCGATACAGAAAAGCGCGACCGACCCGGGAACGCTCGTACCCGCTACGGCGGCGGCTACGCAATATCCCGCCAGAAACGGGCACACGTAACCAACGAACGGCATGGAAAGCAGCTTCATAATTGCACTCGTCATATCGCCCCGTTACCCTAGCGAACGCGAAACCCTGGAGTTGAACACTTAACTCAACCGACTCGTACGTCACTGACCACGAACGCACATTCCAGACTACCATTCTATTGAGCCTGCCCGGCATGGCGAAACAAAGGCAGCAGATCGGCGATTCCGAGATCGTTTCGGCCCCAATTGTGAAGCTGCGGCCGCGTCAGCGTTCCTTCACATAGGGGGAACCCAGCGCCTTCGGCGGCACCGCGCGGCCGAAAAATCCCGCCAGCAGAACGACGGTCGCCACATAGGGCAGGACCAGGATCAATTCGACCGGAATCGCGCCGGTGACCGGCAGGTCGATCCCTTGCAGCCGCGCGGCCGCGGCCTCGAGGAAGCCGAAGATCAGGCAGGCGAACAGTACCGGGGCGGGCCGCCACTTGCCGAAAATCATCGCCGCCAGCGCGATGAAGCCCTTGCCGGCGCTCATCTCGCGCACGAAGCCGCCGCCATGGGCGATCGAGAGATAGGCCCCGGCCACGCCGCACAGCACACCGGCGATCAGCACGCCATGATAGCGCAGCAGGGTGACCGAGACCCCAGCACTGTCGACCGCCTCGGGCTTCTCGCCGGCGGCGCGCAGGCGCAGCCCGAAGGTGGTGCGGAACAGCATCCACCAGACCAGCGGCACCGACAGGACCGCCAGATAGACCAGCAGGTTGTGGCCGCTGATCAGTTCCGCATAGAGCGGCCCCAGCACCGGCACCTCGGCCAGCGACTCGGCGCCGGGCAGGGTGACCGGCCCGAAGCGCGCGTCGCGGGCCAGCGACGGCGTCTGCCCGCCCTGGCGGAAGAGGGCGATCCCCGCCACCACGGTGGCCCCGGAGGCCAGGATGTTGATCGCCACCCCGCTGATGATCTGCTCGCCCCGGTGGGTGATGCAGGCAAAGCCATGCACCGCCGACATCGCCATCGATACGGCGATGGCCGCCAGCAGCCCCAGGAGTGCCGAGCCGGTCAGCGCCGCCACCGCGCCCGCGGCGAAGGCACCCGCCAGCAGCTTGCCCTCGAGCCCGATGTCGATCACGCCGGATCGCTCGGACACCAGCCCGGCCATGGCGCAGAGGATCAGCGGCGCGGCGAAACGCAGGGTGCCGTCCATCAGGTACAGGAAGTCGAGCCAGGCCTCAGACATCGCGCGCCCTCCCCATGGCGAAGACCCGCCCGACGGCCGGGTACAGCATGTAGGCCAGCGCGCCCGAGAACAGGATGATCAGCCCCTGGATCAGCAGCACCATCTCGCGGGTGATGGTCTGGAACTCGAAATCCAGCTCGGCGCCGCCCTGGAACAGCGCCCCGAACAGCAGGCTGGCCAGCACGATGCCGACGGGATGGTTGCGTCCCATCAGCGCCACCGCGATTCCGGTGAAGCCGTAGCCGGAGGTGAAGTTCAGCAGCAGCTTGTGCTGCACCCCCAGGATCTCGTTCAGCGCCATCATCCCTGCCATGGCTCCGCTCAACGCCATGGCGATCACCACCATGCGCCTCACCGGAATGCCCGCATAGACCGCTGCCGGTTCGCTCTGGCCCATGGCGCGCAGGGCATAGCCGAACTTGGTGCGCCAGATCAGCACCCAGACCCCAGCGCAGCAGATGAGCGCGATGACGAAGGAGAGGTTCAGCGGCGAGCGCGCCATGGCGATCCCGAACCAGCCGGCGATCTCGTGCAGGAACGGCAGTTGTGCCGCTTCCGCGAACTCGCGGGTCTGCGGCGAGCTTTGGCCCGGCCGCATTAGCGCACCGGTCAGCAGCGCCACGCTGAGCCCGGCAGCGATGAAGTTGAACATGATGGTGGTGATCACCACATGGCTGCCGCGATAGGCCTGCAGGTATCCCGGGATCAGCGCCCATCCGGCGCCAAAGGCGGC
>DATHZU010000510.1:0-15126 GCA_035458445.1 Thermohalobaculum sp.
GCGACGCCCATGTGGACCGCGCGGAGGCGAACAGGAAGCCCTTCGACGCGGATTTCCAGCGGCTGATCACCGAGGGCGCCTGGGGCTCGGTCTGGGCGCGGCCCGGGCTCAGCCGCCGCGAGCGCTCGGTGGTGACCATCGCGCTCTTGGCGGCGCTCGGCCATTGGGACGAGGTGGCGATGCATGTGCGCGCCACGAAGAACACCGGCGCCACCCCGGAAGACGTGATGGAGGCGATCCTGCATGTCGCCATCTATGCCGGCGTTCCGGCAGCCAACCACGCCATCAAGGTCGCCCGCGCGGCCTATGCCGAGATCGGCATCGAGGTCTGAGGAGGAGAGAGGGATGATCCCATTGGGTGACTTTCATGCCCGCGACTTCGCGCAGCACCCGCCGGCACTGACGCCGGCATACAAGACCAGCATTGCGCGCTCGCCGCGCCAGCCGCTGCTGTCGATGCCGCAGAGCCTGAGCGAGACCACGGGGCCGGTCTTCGGGCCGAACGATCTGGGGCCGCTCGACGGCGACCTGATCCTGAACTTCGCCCATGGGGCCGAGCCGATCGGCGAGCGGATCATCGTGCATGGCCGGGTCACCGATGGCGACGGGCGCCCGGTGGCCGGGGCTCTGGTCGAGATCTGGCAGGCCAATGCCGGCGGGCGCTACCGCCATGTGAAGGACACCTACCTGGCGCCGCTGGACCCGAATTTCGGCGGCTGCGGGCGGGCGCTGACCGATGCGGACGGTTATTACAGCTTCCGCACGATCAAGCCCGGCGCCTATCCCTGGCCGAACTCGACCGACAGCTGGCGCCCGGCGCATATCCACTTCTCGCTGTTCGGCACCGCCTTCTGCCAGCGGCTGATCACCCAGATGTATTTCGAGGGCGACCCGCTGATCGCCCGCTGCCCGATCGTCAACGCGGTCCCCGACCCGGAAGCGGTGAAGCGGCTGGTCGCGCCCCTGGACATGCCCGCGTCGAAGCCCTTCGACGCGCTGGCCTACCGCTTCGATATCGTTCTCAGGGGGCGGCGTTCCACCCTGTTCGAGAACCGCCCGGAAGGGAACTGAGCCATGGTGCAGAAGCTTCATTACGACCCCGAGACGCCCTCGCAGACGGCAGGGCCTTTCGTGCATATCGGGCTGGCGCCGAAGGCTGCAGGGTTCGAGATATTCGACCTCGAGATCGGCGAGGTGATCGCGGGCCCAGGCACCAAGGGCGAGCGCATCCGCGTCGAGGGCCGGGTGCTGGACGGCACGGGCGCGCCGGTGAAGGACGTGCTGATCGAGATCTGGCAAGCCAACGCACAGGGCGCCTACAACCACCCGGAGGATACCCGCGACTTGGCGGTCGAGCCGGACTTCCGGGGCTGGGGCAGGGTCGTTCCCGATTTCGAGACCGGGGTGTTCGCGTTCGAGACGGTCAAGCCCGGCCCGGTTCCCGCTGCCGCCGGCCGCAGCCAGGCGCCGCATCTCAACCTTTGGCTGGTGGCCCGCGGGATCAATATCGGGCTGGCGACGCGGATGTATTTCGCCGACGAGGAGGCTGCCAACGCGGCCGACCCGCTTCTGGCGCGGATCGAGAGCCCGGCCCGGCGCCAGACTCTGATCGCCGCCCGCGGCGGCGCCGAGCCCGTCTATTGCTTCGACATCCACCTGCAGGGCCCGGCAGAGACCGTGTTCCTGGATATCTGAGACGCCGCCCATGACCAGCCTGCACCCCCTGCGCCGCAAACGCCCGCCGAGTGCCGGAGGAGTCGCAGCCATGGTGGCCACCCCAGGGGTCCGCGGCATTCGGATTGCCTCCGGCGGCGGCCGCTGATGACGGTCGTCCTGGTCACGGGCGGCGCCGGCTATATCGGCGCCCATGCCTGCCGCCAGCTGGCTCGGGCGGGGCACCGGCCGGTGGTGTTCGACAATCTCGCGACCGGCTGGCGCGCCGCCGTGCGCTTCGGCCCGCTGATCGAGGGCGATCTGCTGGACCCTCAGGCGCTCGACCGGGCCTTCGCGGTCGAGCCGGTCGATGTGGTCATGCATTTCGCCGCCCGGTCGCTGGTCGGCGAGTCGATGGAAAACCCCGAGCTGTACTGGCGCAACAACGCCGGAGGCAGCCTGAACCTGCTGGAGGCCATGCGTCGGGCCGGGGTGGGGCGCATCGTCTTCTCGTCGACGGCGGCGACCTATGGCGAGCCGGAAATGGACCTGATCCCCGAGACCGCGCCGACCGCGCCGACCAACACCTATGGCGCCACCAAGGCGGCCGTCGAGCGGATGATCGGCGACTTCGCCCGGGCCTACGGGCTGCGCGCCACCATGTTCCGCTACTTCAATGTCGCCGGGGCCGCGCCGCGAGCCGAGATCGGCGAGCAGCACCGCCCCGAGACCCATCTGGTCCCGCTGGTGATCGAGACCGCGCTGGGGCAACGGCAGGCGATCACCGTCTTCGGGCGGGACTACCCCACCCCGGACGGGACCTGCATCCGCGATTACGTCCATGTCGAGGACCTTGCCGCCGCCCATCTGCTGGGCCTCGAGCGCCTGATGCAGACGGACAGCGGCCCCGGAGAAGCCGAGGTGTTCAACCTGGGAATCGGGTATGGATACTCGGTGGCCGAGGTGATCGACCGCGTCGGGGCGGTCACCGGAGAGGCCGTCTCCGTCGTCCAGGGGTCCAGGCGCCCGGGTGATCCGGCGCGGCTGATCTGCGATCCGCGGCGCGCCCGCACGGTACTCGGATGGCGACCCGCCAACGACCTCGACGCGATGATTCGTGACGCAGCCGCGTGGCATCGGTGTGGCGGCTTTCCGGAGTGATCCGCAGCCGGTTGATCTCCGCTGGCCGGCAGATAACGTCACGTACCGAGGCACACCCCAGCGGCGTTTCGGGCCAAATCGCACGAGCTCCGGCTCGATGAAACATGCGGGGCCGTTCACAGACGATTGAATGCATTCGACAAGCCACCCCGGCACGCCTAAACTCCGAAAAAAAACAACAGATAGGGAGTCATCATGAAACGCTTATTCCTTGCAACCGCAGCCGCCGCACTGATCGCCGGCCACGCTCAGGCAAAGACGCTGGTCTATTGCTCCGAAGGCTCGCCAGAGGGGTTCAATCCGTCGCTCTACACGGCGGGAACCACCTTCGACGCCTCGTCACGCGCCATCTTCAACCGGCTCGCCGAGTTCGCGCCCGGCACGACCGAGATCCGGCCCGCGCTGGCGGAAAGCTGGGAAGTGTCGGATGACGGGCTGGAATACACCTTCCGCCTGCGCTCCGGCGTGAAGTTCCACAGCACCGCGAATTTCACCCCCAGCCGCGACTTCAATGCCGACGACGTGCTGTATTCCTTCAACCGGCAGTTCCTGAAGGACCATCCGGACCACAGCCTCTCGGGCGGCACCTACGAATACTTCAGCGGCATGTCGATGCCCGACCTGCTGAAGGAGGTCGTCAAGGTCGACGACATGACGGTCAAGTTCGTGCTCAACCGGCCCGAGGCGCCGATGATCGCCAACCTGGGCATGGACTTCGCCTCGGTCATGTCGGCCGAGTATGCCGACCAGATGCGCGCCGCCGGCACGCCGGAGAAGATCGACCTCGAACCGGTCGGCACCGGGCCGTTCCAGCTGGTCGCCTACCAGAAGGACGCGGTGATCCGCTACAAGGCGCATCCGGACTACTGGGCCGGCAAGGCAGCGATCGACGACCTGATCTTCGCCATCACCCCCGACAACTCGGTGCGCCTGCAGAAGCTGAAGGCGGGCGAGTGCCATGTGATGCCCTATCCGAACCCGGCCGATCTGGAGGCGATCAAGGCGGATCCGAGCCTGACCCTGCTGGAGCAGGAGGGGCTGAATGTCGGCTATCTCGCCTACAACACCCAGATGGCACCGTTCGACAACCCGAAGGTCCGCAAGGCCCTGAACTCGGCCATCAACAAGCAGGCCATCATCGACGCGGTGTTCCAGGGCGCCGGCAAGATCGCCAAGAACCCGATCCCGCCGACCATCTGGTCCTACAACGAGGCGACGGTCGACGACGCCTATGACCCGGCGGCGGCCAAGGCGGCGCTGGAAGCCGAGGGTGTGAGCGGGTTGAAGATGAAGATCTGGGCGATGCCGGTGCAGCGGCCCTACAACCCGAATGCACGGCGCATGGCCGAACTGATCCAGGCCGATTTCGCCGCCGTGGGCGTCGAGGCCGAGATCGTGTCCTACGAGTGGGGCGAGTATCTGTCGCGCTCCAAGGCCGTGGACCGCGATGGCGCAGTGCTGCTGGGCTGGACCGGAGACAACGGCGACCCGGACAACTTCCTGGCCGTGTTGCTCGGCTGTGACGGGGTGACCCATTCGAACCGGGCGCAGTGGTGCCACAAGCCGTTCGACGACCTGATCCAGAAGGCCAAGGTCGTCTCCGACGTGGCCGAGCGGACCAGGCTTTACCAGGAGGCGCAGACCGTCTTCAAGGAGCAGGCGCCCTGGGCCACCATTGCCCATTCGGTGGTGTTCATGCCGATGCGCAAGTCGGTCACCGGCTACAAGATCGACCCGTTCGGCGGTCACGCCTTCTACGGCGTCGACATCGCCGAATGAACCCAGCGCGGGGCGCGGCTCGCTGCGCCCCGCCCGCTTTTCGGAGTGCCCCCTTTGACCGATGATCGCCTTGCGCCGATCCGCGCTGTCGCCGAAGCGGCGGGGCTGGATGCGATCGCGCTGGTCCCGGGGGCGAACTTCCGGCGCCTCTTCGGCCGCGACTTTCACCAGAACGAGCGCCCGCTGGTGGTGGTGATCCCGGTCGAAGGCCCGCCTGCCGCCGTGGTGCCAGACCTGGAGCTCAACGGCTTCGCACAGGTGCGGCTCGATGGCGAGGTGATCCCCTGGCGGGATCAGGATGGTTATGCGGCGGCGTTCGACCGGCTGGGCCGGGTTCTGTCGCCGCGGCGCATCGGCGTCGAGGGTCAGCAGATGCGGGTTTTCGTGCAGTTCGCTTTGATGCGTGCCTTCCCGGGCGCCGAGATCGTCGATGCCCATTTGCCGGTTTCGGCGCTCAGGCTGCGCAAGACCCCGTCCGAGATCGCGTCCATGCGCCAGGCCATCGCGGTCACCGAGCGCGCCTTCGCCGGCGCCTTCGGCGAGGTCCGCGCCGGCCTGACCGAGGCGCAGGTCGAATCCATCCTGCTGCGCCGGCTGTTCGAGGAGGGCGCCGAGGATATCGCCTTTCAGCCGATCGTCGCCGCCGGCACGAATTCGGCGATGCCGCACGCCAAGGCCCGGCGCGACTACGCGATACGGCCCGGCGATGCGCTGCTGTTCGACTTCGGCGCCCGTATCGACGGCATCTGCGCCGACCTGACGCGCACCGTCTTCGTCGGCCATGTCGATGACGCGGACGCCGCCTTCTACGAGAACGTGCAGGCGGCCAATGCCGCCGGATGCGCCGCCAGCGGGCCGGGCGCGACCGCGCATCAGGTGGACGACGCCGCCACATCGGTCCTGGAATCCGGCCCCTATGCGAGGTTCATTCGCGCCAAGACCGGCCATGGGCTGGGCCTCGATATCCATGAGGCGCCCTACATCATGCGCGGCAACCATGTGCGGCTGGAGCCGGGGATGGTGTTCACCGTCGAGCCCGGCCTCTACGACCTCGACCGCCTCGGCGTGCGGATCGAGGACGACATCCTGATCACCGAGACCGGCGCGGAATCGCTGACCAGCTACCCACGCGAGTTGACCCTGGTCGGGACGGGCTGAGCGGTGCTGCGCTTCCTTCTCAACCGGATCGCCCTGCTGATCCCGACCTTCATCGGGGTCACCATCGCCGCGTTCGCCTTCATCCGGCTGCTGCCCGGCGACGCGATCCTGCTGCTGGCCGGAGAGCGTGGGGTCACGGACGAGCGGCGCGCGATCCTGGAGGCGCAATTCGGCTACGACCGGCCGCTTTGGGAGCAGTATCTGCGCTTCCTCGGCGACCTGCTTCAGGGCGATCTCGGCGTCTCGGTGGTCACAAAGACGCCGATCCTGCAGGAGTTCATGGACCGCTTCCCGGCAACGGTCGAGTTGTCGATCTGCGCCATCATCTTCGCCGTCCTCCTGGGCTTGCCCGCAGGGGTGATCGCCGCGGTGCGGCGGGGCTCGATCTTCGATCACACGGTGATGGGGGTCAGCCTCGCCGGGTATTCGATGCCGATCTTCTGGTGGGGCCTGATGCTGATCATCCTGGTCTCGGGGACCTGGGGACTGACACCGGTTTCGGGCCGGATTTCGCTGTTGTTCTTCTTCGACCAGCCGACCGGCTTTATGCTGGTCGATGCCGCGTTGTCCGGGCAGAAGGGGGCGCTCGCCTCGGCCCTGTCGCATCTGGTGCTGCCGACCATCGTTCTCGGCACAATTCCGCTGGCGGTGATCGCACGCCAGACCCGGTCGTCGATGCTGGAAGTCCTGGGCGAGGATTACGTCCGCACGGCGCGGGCCAAGGGCCTGAGCCCGCTGCGCGTCGTTGCCGTGCATGCGCTGCGCAATGCGCTGATCACGGTCGTCACGGTGATCGGCCTACAGGTCGGCGTGTTGATGGCAGGCGCGATCCTGACCGAGACCATCTTCGGATGGCCCGGCATCGGCAAATGGATGATCGATTCGATCTCGCGGCGCGATTACCCGGCGGTGCAGGGCGGGCTGCTGCTGATCGCCGGGATCGTGATGATGGTCAACCTGATCGTCGACCTGCTCTACGGGCTGGTCAACCCGAGGATCCGCCATGACTGACCAGGCGCAAGCCGCCCGCAAGGGCCCGGAACACGGTACGCTGGGCCATGCCCTGCGCGAGTTCTGGAGCTATTTCGCCGAGAATATCGGCTCGGTGATCGGCCTCGGCTTTGTGGTTCTGGTCCTGATCCTGGCGGTTTTCGCGGATTTCGTCGCGCCGCACGACCCCACGGTCCAGGACCGCGCCGCTTTCCTGACCCCGCCGGTCTGGCAGGAGGGCGGCACATGGACCTACATCCTCGGCACCGACGCGGTCGGCCGCGACATGCTCAGCCGGATCATCTACGGCGCGCGGTTCTCGATGTTCATCGGCGCCATGGTGGTCACCCTTTCGATGTCCGCCGGAATCGCGCTGGGACTGGTCGCCGGGTATTTCCGCGGCTGGATCGAGACCGTCATCATGCGGGTGATGGACGTCATCCTGGCCTTCCCGTCGCTGCTGCTGGCGCTGGGGCTGGTGGCGATTCTCGGCCCCGCGCTGGTCAACGCGATGATCGCGATCGCCATCGTGCTGCTGCCGCATTTCGTCCGCCTGACGCGCGCCAGCGTGCTGGGCGAGAAAGACAAGGAATACGTCATCGCCAGCCGGCTGGCGGGCGCCGGGCATTTCCGGTTGATGTTCAACACCATCCTGCCGAACTGCATGGCGCCGCTGATCGTTCAGGCGACGCTGAGTTTCTCGTCGGCGATCCTGGATGCCGCGGCGCTGGGGTTCCTCGGCATGGGCGCCCAGCCGCCGACCCCGGAATGGGGCGCGATGCTTGCCGAGGCGCGCGAGTTCATCCTGCGCGCCTGGTGGGTGGTCACCTTCCCCGGCCTCGCGATCCTGCTGACCGTGCTGGCGATCAACCTGATGGGCGACGGGCTGCGCGACGCGCTGGACCCGAAGCTGAAGCGGAGCTGAGGCGATGGCGCTTCTGGACATCCGCAACCTCACGGTCCGGTTCCGCACCGCGTCTGGCAGCTTCACCGCCGTCGAGGGCGTCGATATCGCGGTGGATTCCGGCGAGGTGCTGGCAATCGTCGGCGAGTCCGGCTCCGGCAAGTCGGTGGCGATGCTGGCGGCGATGGACCTGCTGCCCTGGACGGCTTCGGTGACGGCCGACCGGCTGGCCTTCGACGGCGCCGACCTGCTGGCGATGACGCAGCGGCAGCGCCGCGCCCTGGCCGGCGGCGCGATGTCGATGATCTTCCAGGAGCCGATGAGCTCGCTCAACCCCTGCTTCACGGTCCATGCGCAGATCGACGAGATGTTGCGCGCCCACACGGATCTGGACCGGCGCGAGCGCCGCGAGCAGGCCGAGGAATTGCTGCACCAGGTTGGCATCCCCGATCCGAGGCAGCGCCTGTCGGCCTATCCGCACCAGCTCTCGGGCGGCATGAGCCAGCGGGTGATGATTGCCATGGCGATCGCCTGCCAGCCGCGCCTGCTGATCGCGGACGAGCCGACCACGGCGCTGGACGTGACCATCCAGGCGCAGATCCTGGACCTGCTGCTGGAGTTGCAGGCACAGTACGGCATGGCGCTGATCCTGATCACCCATGACATGGGCGTGGTGGCCGAGACGGCGCACCGTGTTTCGGTGCAGTACGCGGGCTGGCAGGTCGAAACCCAGCCGGTGCGGCAGCTCTTTCGCACGCCGCGGCACCCCTATACCGCCGCGCTGCTGGCGTCGCTGCCCGAGCGCGCCGGCTCCGCCGACCGTTTGCCGGTGATCCCGGGCGTGGTCCCGGGCCAGTTCGACCGCCCCGACGGCTGCCTGTTCTGGCCGCGCTGCGCGCATGCCGATGACCTGTGCCGCGGAACGATCCCGGCCAAGCGCGCGGGCGACGCGGCGCGGGCCCTGTGCCACCACCCGTTGGAGGACCCGGTATGACGGCGCCGCTGCTCCTCGCCCGCGATCTGAGCCGCCATTACGAGGTCTCGCGCGGGCCTCTGCGGCCGGCTGCAATCGTGAGAGCGCTGAACGGCGTTTCGCTGTCGCTCGAGGCCGGAAAGACCCTGGCCGTCGTCGGCGAGTCCGGCTGCGGCAAGTCCACGCTGGCGCGCGTGCTGACAATGATCGAGCCGCCGACCGGCGGGTCGCTGGATATCGACGGCGCGCCGATCGACATTTCGCTGGGGCGTCCCTCGCCCGAATTGCGCCGCTCGGTGCAGATCGTGTTCCAGAACCCCTATGGCTCGCTCAATCCGCGCAAGACCGTGGCGGCGATGCTCGATGAGCCGCTGCGGCTCAACACCGATCTCGACGCCACCGCCCGGCGCGCGGCGGCGGTCGAGATGATCCGCAAGGTCGGGCTGCGCCCCGAGCATGCGGACCGCTATCCGCACATGTTCTCCGGCGGCCAGCGCCAGCGCATCGCCATCGCCCGGGCTCTGATGCTGAACCCGAAGATCCTGGTGCTGGACGAGCCGGTCTCGGCGCTGGACCTGTCGATCCGCGCCCAGATCCTGAACCTTCTCGCCGACCTGCAGGAGGAATTCGGCCTCAGCTACCTGTTCATCAGCCACGATCTCAGCGTCGTGCGCCGGATCGCCTCGCAGGTGATGGTGATGTATCTGGGGCGGCCCGTCGAGGAGGGCCCGGCGGAGGCGATCTTCGCCAATCCGCGCCATCCCTATACGCGGGCTTTGTTCTCCGCGACCCCGGTCGCCGATCCCGAGCGCCGCCGCGAGCGCATACGGCTGCAGGGCGAGCCTCCCTCGCCGCTGGCGCCGCCCACGGGCTGTCCGTTCCACCCGCGCTGTCCGCTGAAGATCGACCGCTGCGCCGAAGCCTATCCGGACAGGGCTACCTTCGGGGACCAGCAGGTGGCCTGCTGGCGTGCGGGCGAAGCGATGCCGCCCTCGACGCCGCTCGCCATCGCCTAGCTCGTGAGGATCCGATGACCGACGCCCCCAGGAAGACCCCCGCCGAGCTGCGCAGCGCCCGCTGGTTCGCGCCGGACGACCTGCGCTCGTTCGGGCACCGGTCGCGGGCGATGCAGATGGGCTATGGGCCGGAGGACTGGGAAGGCAAGCCGGTCATCGCGATCCTGAACACCTGGTCCGAGGCGCAGCCCTGTCACATGCATTTCCGCGAGAGGGCGGAATGGATCAAGCGCGGCATCCTGCAGGCGGGCGGCTGGCCCATGGAACTGCCGGCGCTCAGCCTCTCCGAGAGTTTCGTCAAGCCCACCACCATGCTCTACCGCAACCTGTTGGCGATGGACGCCGAGGAGCTGCTGCGCAGCCACCCGGTGGACGGCGCCATCCTGATGGGTGGCTGCGACAAGACCACGCCGGCGCTGGTGATGGGCGCGCTGTCGATGGGGCTGCCGTTCATCTTCGTCCCCGCCGGGCCGATGCTGCGCGGCAACTACCGGGGCGAGACGCTGGGGTCGGGCTCGGACAGCTTGAAGTACTGGGACGAGCGCCGCGCCGGCAATCTGACCAGGGAGGAATGGCAGGGCGTCGAGGGCGGCATCGCGCGCTCCTACGGCCACTGCATGACCATGGGGACCGCCTCCACCATGACCGCCATCGCCGAGGCGATGGGGCTGACGCTGCCGGGCGCCTCGTCCATCCCCGCCCCTGATGCGGGTCACCAGCGGATGGCGGCAGCCTCCGGGCGGCGGATTGTCGACATGGTCTGGGAGGACCTGACGCCGGAGAAGATCCTGACCCCGGCGGCGGTGAGGAATGCCGTGACCGTGGCCATGGCGACCGGCTGCTCGACCAACGCGATCATCCATCTCATCGCCATGGCGCGGCGCGGCGGGGTTCCGCTGGAGCTCGATGACCTCGACCGGATCGGGCGTACCACCCCGGTGATCGCCAATGTGCGGCCCTCGGGCAAGGGCTACCTGATGGAGGACTTCTTCTACGCCGGGGGGCTGAGGGCGCTGATGTCGCGGCTGGTCTCGAAGCTGGATTCCAGCGCCATCACCGTCACCGGGCGGTCGATCACCGAGGGGCTGGAGCGCGAGAAGGTCTGGAACGAGGACGTGATCCGCACGCTGGAGGACCCGATCTACCACGAGGGCTCGCTGGCGGTGCTGAAGGGCAACCTGGCGCCCGACGGCGCGGTGATCAAGCCGGCGGCATGCGATCCGAAGTATCACGTCCATTCCGGCCCGGCGCTGGTGGCCGACAGCTATCCGGAGCTGAAGAAGATCATCGACGACCCGGATCACCTGATGACCGCCGACACCGTTCTGGTGTTGCGCAACGCCGGGCCGCAGGGCGGGCCGGGGATGCCGGAATGGGGCATGATCCCGATGCCGAAGGCGCTGCTGAAGCAGGGCCACCGCGACATGGTGCGCTTGTCGGACGCGCGGATGAGCGGCACTTCCTATGGCGCCTGCGTGTTGCATGTGGCGCCGGAATCCTTCGTCGGCGGACCGCTGGCTCTGCTGAGGACCGGAGACATCGTCGAGCTGGACATCCCGAAGCGCAGCCTGAACATGAAGGTCACGGGCGCGGAACTGGCCCGCCGCCGCGCCGAATGGACGGCGCCGGAACCCCGCTACGGCCGCGGCTACGGCTGGATGTTCGCCCAGCATATCGAGCAGGCCGACAAGGGCTGCGACTTCGATTTCCTGCGCCGCGAATTCGGTCCCGCAGTGCCCGAGCCTGATATCTTCTGACCAGGGAGCCGCCCGATGCCCGAAGTTCTGACCCCGGACCAGATCGCCTGTTACAACGACAACGGCTACCTGCTGCTGGAGCGGCGCGTGCCGGGCGAGATCATGGATGCGATCCGCGCCGAGATCGCCCGCTTCACCGAGATGGCGCGCGGCATGACCGCGTCCGACGACCGGATCGACCTCGAGGACAGCCACAAGCCCGAGGCGCCCCGCATCCGGCGGGTCAAGCTGCCCCATACCCAGTCGCAGGTGGTCGCGGGCCTGATGCGGTCGGACCATATCCTGGCTCCGGTGCGCGACCTGATCGGGCCGAGCGTCCGGCTGCAGACCACGAAGCTGAACATGAAGTCGGCGGGATATGGCGCCGCGGTCGAGTGGCACCAGGACTGGGCCTTCTACCCCTACACCAACGACGACGTGCTGGCGGTGGGGCTGATCGTCGACGACATGGGGCCCGAGAACGGTCCGCTGATGGTGTTTCCCGGCAGCCACAAGGGCCCGGCCTACGACCATCACCACAACGGCTATTTCGCCGGGGCGATGGATCTGGAGGCCTGCGGGCTGGATGTCCGGGACGCGGTGCCGCTGATGGGGCCCGCGGGTTCGATCTCGATCCATCATGTGCGGGCGGTGCACGGCTCGGCCCTGAACCGCTCGGCGAAGGACCGGAGGATCATCTTCTTCGAGATGATGGCGGCCGACGCCTTTCCGATCGCCGGGTCGCGCATGCATTACGGCTCGCTGGAGGAGTTCAATTCGCGGCTGCTCTGCGGCCAGCCGACGCTCGAGCCGCGGCTGACCGCCTGCCCGGTGCGCATCCCCTATCCGGAGGCACCGACCCAGGGCTCGATCTACGAGGTGCAGAAGGCGATGGGCCGGCGCTATTTCGAGGTGGCAGAACAATGACCCTCGCATCAGAGACCCGCGCCAGGCTGATGACGGTCAGCACGGCGACCATCGCCACGGCGCTGTTCAAGCGCGGGCTGCGCTGCCAGATGATCCAGGGCGTGTTGCCGGTCGGCTCGCCAAAGGGCCGCAACATGGTCGGCCCGGCCTACACGCTGCGCTATATTCCGGCGCGCGAGGACCTGAACCCGATCACCGTCTTCCAGGACCCGGCCCACCCGCAGCGCAAGGGCGTCGAGGAATGCCCGCCGGGCGCCGTGATGGTCATCGACAGTCGCAAGGACCCCCGCGCTGCCTCGGCCGGCTCGATCCTGGTCACCCGGCTGCAGGTGCGCGGTTGCGAGGGCATCGTTACCGATGGCGGCTTCCGCGACAGCCCGGAGATCGGGGCGCTGGAGATGCGCGCCTATCACGCGCGGCCCTCGGCGCCGACCAATCTGACCTTCCACCAGGCGGTGGACCTGAACGTCCCCATCGGCTGCGGCGACGCCCCGGTCTGGCCCGGCGACATCATCGTCGGCGACGACGAGGGGGTGATCGTGATCCCCGCCCATCTGGCCGGCGAGATTGCCGCCGAGGCGGTCGAGATGACCGCCTTCGAGGACTTCGTCACCGAGAGGGTGCGCGAGGGCCGCACGATCATCGGCCTCTACCCGGCGACCAACGAGCAGACGAAGGACGATTTCGCCGAATGGCGAAAGAAGAACGGCCGGTGAGAAAGCCGATGCCGCCGCGGAAGGCCCAGAACTGACCAAGATCCCCCGGGTTCGCCTTCCGGCCCGGATCAGGACGCCGGTCCCGCCAGGCGGTCCAGGCGGAGGCGGTGGCGGTGGTCGGTCAGACGCCAGGCGCTGGCGAAGACCGCGCCGAGCACGCCGAGTCCGGTCGCGCCGCCGATCAGGAACATGATCAGCAGCTGATACTTGACCGCTTCCTGGGGGTCGACGCCGGACAGGATCTGGCCGGTCATCATGCCGGGCAGCGAGACCACGCCGGTGGCGGCCATCGCATTGATGATCGGCGTGAACCCGCTGCGCAGCGCGCGGCGAAGCGCGGGCAACAACGCCGCCAGCCGGGTCCGCCCCAGAAGGAGCTGAGCCTCGATGGCCCGGCGCTCGCGGTCCAGCATGGCGTGCAGGGAATCGAGGCCAAGGCTCACGCCGGTCATGGTATTGCCGAGGATCATCCCGAACAGCGGCAGGGCGAATTGCGGCGACCACCAGGGATCGGGTTCGATCTGGCTGGTGAGCGCGATGATCGTCACCAGCGTGCCGGCGACCATCATCGCGCTGGCCCCGAGGCCGTAGCCCCACGGCCCCGCAAGCCGCCGCTCCTGGCGCGCCCATATCTCGCGCCCCGCGAAGCCGACCATCGCGGCCGCGACCAGCGCCGTGATCAGGGGCGACGCGGCGGCAAACACCGCCTTGAGCAGAAGCCCGACCATCAGGAGCTGCACCACCATTCGACCGGCGGCGAACAGCAACTGCCGCTCCAGCCCGAGCCGGAGCGCGAAGGACAGCCCGGCATTGAGGACCAGGAACAGCGAAGCCAGCGCCAGGTCCGTCGCGGAGAGCCCGATATATCCGGTCATGCCGCCGCCTCGGCCTCGGGCCGGAGCTGGCCGCGCTCCATCAGGAGCCGGCGCGCGGCGAGCCGCTGCGCCTGGTCGCGGTCATGGGTGACCAGGATGACCGCGGCTCCTTGGCGGCACTGCTCGGTGATCAGGGCCTCGATGGCGGCTGTCGCCTCGTCGTCCAGCGCGGCCGTCGGCTCGTCCAAGAGGATGCCCTTCGGCGCGCGGCAGAGCGCGCGGACGATCGCCAGGCGATGCCGCTCGCCGGTCGACAGGCGGCTGACCTGCCAGCCCATGGCCTCCGGCAGGCCGACCGCGGCGAGCATCGGCCCGGCCTCGTGGTCCGGGTCGAAATGATCCGCCACCCGGTCGGTCCACCAGCCGCTCTCGGCCGGGACCAGGGCGACCGCCTGGCGCCAGATGTTCGCCGGCATGCGGTCGCGTTCCCGCGTGCCGAGGCGAACCTCGCCCTCGTTGGGGTCGAGATCCGCCACCGCCCGCAGCAACAGCGACTTTCCCGACCCGGAGGGGCCGAGGATGGCGACGCACTCGCCTTCGGAAACCGAGAATGAAACGGGACCGATCAGCGGCGTCCGCAGGTTTTTGATGTCAAGCACGGCTGTTTCTGGCCTTCATGCGTGCGGGATGCATGGCGTTTATACGCGCCCGGTTCGATGAATGTGAGAGCTTCTGGCGTGGCCACCCGGATTTTCGAATGGCGGGCGGAGCAGGCACCGCGCCCCAGCGGCCACCTCTCCATGGACCCCGGACCGGCGGTGCCTTAACAATCACGGTGGACCACCCGACGGGAGGCCTCCCACGCACACCAGTGAAGAAACGGGGATGGCGGCATGACGACCGTGAAAGACGCCGACCGGATACCGGCGGCCGAGCTGCAATCGCATATCGCCGGTCTGTGGCGGCGGCAGCGGGCGCATGTGGCGGCGAACTCGCCCTTCTACAGGACCCTCTGGCAGGGGCGCCCGCCGCCGGAGGACCTGCGGGACCTGCCTGAACTGCCGCTGTCGGACAAGGCGCAGCTGAGGGTGTCGCAGGCGGCCAATCCGCCCTTCGGCGATTACCTGGCCGCGCCCGTCAGCGCCGCGAACCGGATGCACCGCACCTCGGGGACCACCGGGCAGGCGATGAACCTGGCCCTCTCGGCGAAGGATGCGCTGATCACCCAGGAGATCGGCGGCAGATGCCATGTCGCCGCCGGTCTGACGCCGGCCCACACGGTGGTGCATTGCCTGAAC
>DATHZU010000511.1:0-3380 GCA_035458445.1 Thermohalobaculum sp.
GATGCAGGAGGGCGAGGTCACCATCGCCGGCCAGCACCGCAAGCTGGCGCGGCCGTTCCACGTGCTCGCCACCCAGAACCCCATCGAGCAGGAGGGAACCTATCCGCTGCCCGAGGCCCAGCTCGACCGCTTCCTGCTGCAGATCGACATCGACTATCCCTCGCGCGACGAGGAGCGCGAGATCCTGCTGACCACGACCGGCGTCGAGGAGGCCCGGGCCCAGGCGGTGCTCGACACCGAACGGCTGATCGCGCTGCAGCGGTTGGTGCGCCAGGTGCCGGTGGGCGAGCGGGTGGTGGAGGCGATCCTGACCCGGGTGCGCGCCGCCCGGCCGGACGGGCCGGAAGGCGCGGCGGCGGCGCGCGAGCGGCTGGCCTGGGGGCCCGGGCCGCGCGCGGCGCAGGCGCTGATCCTGGCGGCCCGCGCCCGGGCGCTGCTCGCCGGGCGGCTGTCGCCCTCGGTCGCCGATGTCGCCGCACTGGCCCGCCCGGCGCTGACCCACCGAATGGCGCTCACCTTCGCCGCAAGAGCCGAGGGCGCCACCATCGCCGGCGTGATCGACGACCTGCTGAAGGGGACGGCGCTGGAGGAAGCGGCTTGATGGCAAGCGCGCCTGCATTGCAGGATGCCGGCGCCCGCGTCGGCACGCTGCGCCGGGAAGCAGCACGAGCCTCGGGCATCCTGCGAGCACAAAGGCGGCGCGGCCAGATGCGCCGCGCAACATGCACCACTGCCGCGGCGTTTTCTCTCCTCCCCATGCTCGCCCTCGCCGAGCAGCCGGCACTGTCGCCCGGGTCCGGCGTGGCGGTGGATGACGCGGTCTGGCTGTTCGACGCGGTTTGCCTGCTCAATCACCCCGACTTCCAGGGAAGCGGCAAGGTCCTCGACGATTATGGCTTCTCCAAAATGGAGACGGCGATCCACCGGCAGCACCCGGAGAAAATGCTGACGACGATCGTGATGGCCCAGGTGCCGGGCGCCACCGATGGCGCGCGCTCGTGCTCGGTCATGGCAGCCGGGATCGGCTTTTCCGCGGTCGACGCCAGGCTGGAGCCGCTGATCGCCGAACGGCTCGACGGGGCCGAGCGCCATCACGACCCCGAGATCGACCTTCCCCATGCGGTCTGGGTCAGCCTGAATCAGAATCTGCAGACCAAGATCATTCTGACCGAGCATGACGGCGCCACGGTGATCGCGGCCAGCGTTGCGCCCTTGCCGGAGCAGGCCCAATGACCTCCCCCGCCCGCACCCCGCGCGACCGCGCCGGCTGGCTACGCCGGGATGCCGAGCGCATCTCGGGCACCCTGCCGCCCCTGCTGGTCGAGGCCGAGCGCCTTGCCTCCAGCCTGACCACCGGCGTCCATGGCCGCCGCCGCGCCGGGATGGGCGAGACCTTCTGGCAGTACCGGGCGGCCCATTCCGGCGACCCCCATTCGCTGATCGACTGGCGCCGCTCGGCCCGCTCGGACCGGCTCTATGTGCGCGAGATGGAGTGGGAAGCCGCCGAGACGGTGATGGTCTGGTGCGACCGCTCGCGGTCGATGACCTACCGCTCGGACCGCGCCCCCCGCTCGAAGGCCGACCGCGCGGCCCTCCTGTCGCTGGCGATGGGTGTGCTGCTGTCGCGCGGCGGCGAGCGCTTCGGCCTGATCGGCACCGAGGCCGAGGAGCCGCGCAGCGGCGAGCGGCAGCTCATGCGCTGGGCCGGAATCCTCAGCGCCGGGGCCCAGGCCGCCCCCGATTTCGGCGCGCCGCCCCGGATCGCCATGCCCAAGGTCGGGAGGGCGGTTTTCCTGTCGGATTTCATGGGTCCGCGCGACGACGTGTTCCCGGCGCTGGTCTCGGCCGCCGGGCAGGGCATCGGCGGCATCTACGTGCAGATTCTCGATCCGGTCGAGGAGGAGTTCCCCTTCGCCGGGCGCACCCGGTTCGAAAGCGTCGGGCGCCTGGTGCGCCACGAGACCGACCAGGCGGCCAGCCTGCGCGAGGCCTATCTGCACCGGCTGGCCGAGCGCCGCGACGACCTTTCCCGGGTCGCGCGCCGCGCCGGCTGGCGTCTGATCCTCCACCGCACCGACGAGAGCCCGCGCAAGGCGCTGCTCCAGCTCTACGCCGCGCTGGGGAGAGCCTGATGTTCACCCTCGGCGCCATCGGTTTTCTGCATCCGGCCCTGCTGATGGGGCTGGTGGCGCTGCCGATCCTGTGGTGGCTGCTGCGCGCCATCCCGCCCAGCCCGAAGCTGCAGCTCTTCGCCGGGGTGCGGCTCCTGCTTGGGCTCGAGGATCCCGAACGCGAAGCCTCGAAGACCCCGTGGTGGCTGCTGCTGCTGCGCGTCCTGGCGGTCGCGGCCGTGATCCTGGGCTTCGCCGGGCCGGTGCTGAACCCCAACGCCCGGCTGGCACCGTCGACCGACGGGCCGGTGCTGGTCCTGATGGACCAGGGCTGGGCCAGCGCGCCCGACTGGGCCGCGCGCAAGGCCGCCGCGCTGACGGTGATCGACGAGGCGGGACAATCCGGACGGCCGGTGCTGCTGTGGCAGGCCGCCGCCGCCGGTGCGCCGCCGCCGCTGGTATCGGCGCGCGAGGCCCGCGCGGTGATGGAGGCGGCGCGGCCTGCGCCCTGGGCGCCGGACCATGCGGCCGTGCTGGGGGTGCTCGACCAGATTCCCGCCCCGGCCCAGACGGTCTGGCTGCATGACGGGCTGTCCCATGGCGCCGAGACCGCGGAGCTGGCGGCGCGGCTGGCCGCGATCGGCCCGCTGCGGCTGATCGGTCCCGCCGTGCCGGCCCACGGCCTGACGCCGCCGCGGCTCGAGGAAGGTCGGATGCTCGCCGAGGTTCTGCACCCCGGCGGTGCCCCCGAGGGCGTCGACGTCATCGCCTTCTCCGAGCCGCCGGGCGAGCCCTCGCGCCGGATCGGCGTGGCCCGGGCCGAATTCGCCGCCGGGGCGGACAGCGCCACGGCCGAGTTCAACCTGCCGGCCGAGCTGCTGGGACGGATCACCCGGATTTCACTGGCCGACGGGGCCACCGCCGGCGGCACGGCGCTGGCCGAGGCCGGGCTCGGCCAGGTCAGCGCGGCGATCGTCGATCCCAGGGCCGAATCCGCGGTGGCGACCCTGACCTCGGCCAGCCACTATCTGCGCCAGGCGCTGGCGCCCTGGGCGGCCACGCGGGTCCAGACGCTGGAGGAGGCGCTGGCCGATCCGCCCGCCGTCATCGTGCTCGCCGACATGGGCGATTTCCTGCCCGGCGAGCGCGGCACGCTGACCGAGTGGGTCGAATCCGGCGGGCTGCTGATCCGCTTTGCCGGGCCCCGGCTCGCCGCCGCCGTGGACGAGGGCGGGTTCAGCACCGGCGGGGCCGACGACAAGCTGCTGC
>DATHZU010000512.1:0-2694 GCA_035458445.1 Thermohalobaculum sp.
AGGCTTCGACCTGGTGGCGCTGGGTCTGGGCGAGCGGGATTTCGTCGTCGTGGCGGCGCAGGGCAAGCGCGACCTCGACGCCCTGCGCGGCGCGCTGATGTCGCCGGCCGCCTATGTGGGCATGGTCGCCAGCAGCCGCAAGGCGCGGACACTGGTCGACCGGCTGCGCGCCGAGGGGATGCCCGAGGCACGGCTCGCGCGGCTGAAATCTCCCGCAGGCCTCGACCTCGGCGGCGTCGACCCGGACGAAATCGCCGTCTCGGTGATCGCCGAGATCGTGCAGATGCGGAACCGGCGGGCCTATCCGCTGGCGGTGAGCGGTACAGACTGATCCCTGCTCCGCGCGGTTACTTCCCCGCCCCGGCGACGTGCTCGCCGCCGCGGGTCAGGTAATAGGCGCCGAGGATAGGCAGGAAGGTCACCAGCACCACCACCATCGCCACCACATTGGTGACCGGGCGCTGGCGCGGGCGGACCAGCTCCTCCAGCATCCAGATCGGCAGGGTCTGCTGCTGGCCGGCGGTGAAGGTGGTGACGATCACCTCGTCGAAGCTGAGCGCGAAGGCCAGCATTCCGCCCGCCAGCAGCGCCGTGCCGATATTCGGCAGCACCACGAAGCGGAAGGTCTGGAACCCGTCGGCGCCGAGGTCCATCGAGGCCTCGATCAGCGAGCCCGAGAGCCGGCGGAACCGCGCCACGGCGTTGTTGTAGACCACCACCACGCAGAAGGTGGCGTGGCCGAGCACGATGGTCCAGGTCGAGAACGGGATGTCGGCGATCGAGAAGGCCGAGCGCAGCGCGATGCCGGTGATGATGCCCGGCAGCGCGATCGGCAGGATCACCAGCAGCGACACCGTCTCGCGCCCGAAGAAGCGCGCCCGCGACACCGCCGCCGCGCAGCAGGTGCCCAGCACCAGCGCGATGGCGGTGGAAATCGCCGCGACCTTCACCGACAGCCCCAGCGCCTGCCAGACATCGGGGCGGTTCCAGGTCACCGCAAACCATTGCAGGGTCAGCCCGGGCGGCGGGAACTGGTAGGTCCGCTCCTCGGTGGTGAAGGCATAGAGGAAGATCAGCAGGATCGGCAGGTGCAGGAAGGCCAGCCCCGCCACGGCGGCGATCCTGAGCCCGAGGGGGGCGCGGTCAGAGCGCATCGAAGGCCCCCTTCCGCTTTGCCATCCACAAATAGAAGCCCATGATCACGATCGGCACCACGGTGAAGGCCGCCGCCAGCGGGATGTTCCCCGCCGTGCCCTGATGCGCATAGACCGCCTGGCCGATGAACAGCCGCGACGAGCCGACGATCTGCGGGATGATGTAGTCCCCCAGCGTCAGCGAGAAGGTGAAGATCGACCCGGCGATGATGCCGGGCAGGGCCAGCGGCAGGGTCACGTTGACCAGCGTTTGCGCCGGCGATCCGCCCAGATCGGACGAGGCCTCCAAGAGGCTCGGCGGCACCCGCTCCAGCGCCGCCTGCACCGGCAGGATCATGAAGGGCAGCCAGACATAGAGGAACACCAGGAAGGTGCCTATATAGCTGACCGACAGCGAGTTGCCGCCGATCACCGGCAGCGCCAGCAAAGCCTCGAGCGCCGGCATCAGCCCCAGCTGCTCGAACACCCAGGTCAGGATTCCCTCCTTGGCCAGGATCAGCTTCCAGGCGTAGACCTTGACCAGATAGCTGGACCACAGCGGCAGCATGACGCCCAGGTAGAACAGCGCCTTCCAGCGGCCCCGGGCATAGCGCGCGGCGTAATAGGCGATCGGCAGGGCGATCACCGCGGCCGCCAGCGTCACCGAAGCCGCCATCGTCACAGTGCGCAGGATGATGTCGTAATTCGACGGCCTGAGCAGTTCGCCATAGGTCTTGAGCGTGAACTCGTAGCGGATCAGCCCGGAGAACTCGTCGATCGAGAAGAAGCTCTGCAGCAACAGCGCGAACAGCGCCCCAAGATAGACGACGCCCAGCCAGATCAGCGGCGGCGTCAGCATCAGGAGCAGCAAGAGCCGCGGCTGGCGCCAGAACAGGTCGGCGAACCGGGCAATCACCCCGGCGCGGCGCGCCTCGACGGCGGCGGCCCCGGCCATCAATCCGCCTCCATCGGGTGCAGCGCATCACCGTCCCAGGCCAGCCCTGCCCGGGTGCCGATCGCGGGGACGCCGCCGCGGGTCGGCACCAGCGCGGCCAGGGCGACGCCGTCGACCTCGACCGAGACCCGCGTCGCAGCGCCGAGATAGCGCACCGAGGCCACGGTGCCGGTGACGCGCGCACCATCCGGCCCGGCCAGCCGCACCGCCTCCGGGCGCAGGCTCGCCCAGGCCTCGGGCCCGCCGAGCCGCAGGGTCAGGGCGGGCGGCAGCACATTCGACGAGCCGACGAAATCGGCGACGAAGCGGGTGCGCGGCCGGTCATAAATTTCCTGGGGCGTGCCCACCTGCACGATCCGGCCGTCGTTGAACACCGCCACCCGGTCGGCCATCGACAGGGCCTCGCCCTGGTCGTGGGTGACGAAGACGAAGGTGATGCCCAGGGCGTGCTGCAGCGCCTTCAGTTCCTCCTGCATCTGCTCGCGCAGCTTCAGGTCCAGCGCGCCCAGCGGCTCGTCCAGCAGCAGAACCCGCGGGCGGTTGATCAGGGCGCGGGCCAGCGCCACCCGCTGGCGCTGGCCGCCGGAGAGCTGCGCCGGCCGCCGG
>DATHZU010000513.1:0-2721 GCA_035458445.1 Thermohalobaculum sp.
CGAGAATGGCGAGTTCGTGTTTACGGTCCTGCCAGTCGCGGACCAGGCCAAACAGGTCAGGCAGCGCGCTGCTGGCAAAGCCCAGCAGCGATCCAATAAGGGTCAGCATGGTTAACCCCCAAACAGCTTGAGCTTGATGCCAGCGAGCGCGAGCAGCGCCGCCAGCGTGATGGTGGTGATGATCTGGACCGTCGTTTGCCAGGCGGTCCGCCGGGCAAGCCTGAGCGCCTGCAGCAACGAGCGGAGATCGCGGATGTCTTCCCGCGCCTCGCCGTTGTCGAGCCCCATATCCTTGAGGGCCTGCTTGGCGCCCCGACAGGCCGAGGTCGCGAGCAGCCGCTCGAGCTCGGCGGGCGGAAGGCTGATCATGCCGTCCGGCTTTTCATTCATGCAAAACCTCCAGAAAACAAAAGACCCGCCTCGCGGCGGGTCGAACTTCGGTGGACTGATCAATTGGCCGCTATTCGACGACCTCGATCGCAAACCAGGTGTCGGGGGCGACCACCACGTTCTTGGTCGAGCCCGAGGTCTGGCGAGCGATGAACTCGAAGACGTCGCCGGCGGCGACGGGAACGACGGCTGTCGAAACGTTCTGCACGCCGCTATCGCCGGCATCGCTCTCCTTGCCGGTGCCCGGGAACAGCGCGCCGTTCTTGTGAATCCAGATGTGGCGGTAGCCGCCACCGCCGAAGCCCCAGCTGATGTTGCCCTTGAAGCGCGCCTTGGAGATACCGGCCGGGATGGTGATCCGCGTGTGGTTGCCCGAGGACCAAAAGCCCTCGGTGTCGTAGACGACCCCATCCCAAGGAAGTGCGGTGTCGACCGCCGACGGGACCGGCTTGGTCGCGGTGAGGTTCAGGAGCGCGCCACGAAATGCCGGCGCGACCCGCTCCACCACCTCCATGTTGAACCAGGTGAACTCGCCGGCGCGCACGTCGAGGTTGGCGCCCGAGTTCTGCCAGCATTCGAGCTCGAAATAATCCCCCGGCTGGACCGGAACGATGCCGGTGGTGACCGAGAGCGCGTTGTCGCCGTTGCTCGGCACCGTATCGAGGTCCTCGGCCCGCCCCGGAAAGTCGATGCCGTTTTTGATGATGCGGATGTAGCGGTAGCCAACGCTCGAAGTCGTGACGAACCGCAGGTTGGTGCTCAGCCGAACCTTCGAGACCCCGACCGGCACGGTAAGCCGCGTCGGGTTGCCGGCCGACCACATGGCGGCGTCATCGAACTCGGATGCTTCCCAGGTGACCGCGGTCATGGTCGCGTCCGCCACCGCCTGGTCGGTGGTGCGCGTGACCTGCGCCGCCCGTACTTCCGAGGCCTGCGCAATGGTATCGACGGCCATGATGGCGAACCAGGTCTGGGCGTCGGCGTCGACGGCCAGCGCGCCGCCGCTGTTGTGCCAGGCCTTGACCTCGAAATAATCCCCCGGCCCAACCTGGATTGGCGCCGAAACGAGGGATTGCCGCACCCGGCTCGAGCTCCCGGGTGGCGGCACCAGGCTACCGGGAAGGCCGTCGGCCTCGACGCCGTTCTTATGGATCTCGATCCAGCGGTCGCCGAGATTGCTCACGCCCCACTGAATGTCGGCAAGAACGACGACTTTGGAGACGCCCACCGGCACAGTAAGCCGGCTCGGGTTGGCGCCGTTCCAGAAACCGTTGGTGTCGTAAAGCGTCGTTGCCCAGGCAATGCTGGTCTGGGTCTGATCGGTGATGCTGGCGTTCACGCCGAGATTGACCAGCGCGCCCCGGAAACCCGCGCCGCTGTCGCCACCCCCGCCTCCGCCGCCACCGGTCAACCCGGCCTCGGGCGCCGCGGCGACAATCTCAGTCCCGTTGTTGTAGAGAAGTCGACGCTCGCCCGATGGCAGATTGACGGTCCCGCCGCCCGAGACGCGCTGGACGGTCGCGATCTGGCCGCTCGCGTTTCGGACCAGAAAGAAGCGTTTGCCGTTCTGAACGCTGAGCGTGAACGGCGCCGCCGGCGTGCCCGTGAGCACCAGCTCGAAATTCCGGGTGAAGGTGGCGGCGTCGACCGTGGTGTTCCCGGCCGAGCAGTCGACCGAGGCGGTGTCGTTCATCGCCTCGTCGAGCCGGTCGAAGGCGTCGTTTGCGGTGACCTCCTTCTGGTTCTGGCCGGCGGCGATGTGGGGAATGACGAGATTGGGCGTGGGCATGGTCTAGACACTCGCTTTGGATGGAAATCCGCGGCCCGCGACCGCGCTCAGCTGATGGACGGCAAGGTGGATCAACCCCTGAGGGGCTCCGAAGTCTGTGGTCTGTTCGGCGGCCGTGTAGCCGGCGCTTGGCGCCAAAAGCCCAGTAATGGTTCGCACCACGGCGCCACCGGGCGCGTCCAGAATGTCGACCTCATAGGCTTCCGAGGCTTCTCCCAGCGGAACGAGCCCGGTGCCGTCGCGCCAGTCGCCGCCGATGCGCGACCGGCGGATCCAGGTGACCGTGAGATCGCCGCCGCCGTTCCGCGAACCCGCGAGCTGTGCCGGCGCATAGGGTTTGAGATCGCGGCCAGTGTTGGTCAGCGTCTCGGTGTCGGCGTCCTCGAACAGGGTTCCGAACCCAACCCCGCGCCAGGACCTTGCGAGGCCGAGCTCGCCAAGGGTGAGCGTCGTGGCTTCGATGTCCTCAGGCTCGAGCAGCAGGAACAGCTCGCCTGCCTGATGTCCCGACGCGAAGACGTCGGTACCGCGGCGGCCGCGCA
>DATHZU010000514.1:0-10129 GCA_035458445.1 Thermohalobaculum sp.
AGTCGCCCTTCTGCATGGCGGTCTGGAACTCCGAGCAGAGCCGCGGCGCCACGTTTGCGGTCACCGAAATGCAGCCGACCCCGCCATGGGCGTTGAAGCCCAGCGCCGAGGCGTCCTCGGCGGAGAGCTGGATGAAGTCACGCCCGCAGGTCTGGCGCTGCCGCGAGACCCGGGTGATATCGGCGGTGGCGTCCTTGACGCCCACGATCCGCGGCAGCCTGGCCAGTTCGCCCATGGTCTCGGGCGACATGTCGATCACCGACCGGGGCGGGATGTTGTAGATGTAGATCGGCAGGTTGCAGCAATCGTGCAGCGCCGTGTAGTGGGCGATCAGTCCGGCCTGGGTGGGCTTGTTGTAATAGGGCGTCACCACCAGCGCGGCGTCGGCGCCCACGCGCTCGGCATGGCGCATGAAGCGGATCGCCTCGGCGGTGTTGTTCGAGCCCGCGCCCGCCATCACCGGCACCCGGCCCGCGGCCCGCTTGACCACGATTTCGACCACGTTCTCGTGCTCTTCATGGCTCAGGGTCGGGCTCTCGCCCGTCGTGCCCACCGGCACCAGCCCGTGGGTGCCCTCGGCGATATGCCAGTCGACCAGCGCCTCGAGCGTGGCGACATCGACTGCGCCATCCTTGAAGGGGGTCACCAGGGCGACGCAAGATCCTTTGAACATTGGCTTCGGTCCGGTTTTCAGCGCTGTGGAAAGGGCGGCGCGACCCTATGCCCATTCGGACGCATCCGCAAGGGTCGGCTGCGGTAGCCGCATTCCGGTAACAGCACGAAATAATTCCTGAAGCACCCGCTACGACTGGCCGCAATTGTGCTAGGATCATTTCAAATCACTGTCCGGAAAACGGACGAGCCGAGCAGAAGGGAACCACAGCGATGCTATCCCGCATCACCGGGTTTTTCGTTGCGTTTATCGTCGTCGCGTTTCTGCCGCCTGCGCAGGCAGCTGCGCTCGACCTGGCCGCGGCCCGGAGCAGCGGCGCCTTGACCGCCGAGGCACTGGCGAAGGGCGGCCGGGGCGACTGGTCCGGGGCCGAGGCACTGGCGGCGCGCTATCCGGACCAGGTCGTGCGCGACATCGTCCTGTGGCGCAAGCTGCGCGCCGGCGCCGGCACGGTACTCGAGTATCAATCCTTCGCGACCCGCCGCGGCACCTGGCCGGGGCAGGATCAGCTCGCCCGCGCGGTCTTCGGGCAGCGCATCCCGGTCGAGCGCCCCGGCTCGTCGCTGAGCGGTGCCGCGGCTGATAGATGGGCGACCTTCCGAGACTACTTCCGCCGCGACCGCTACGACGAGGCGGAGCGCTTTCTGGCGGGGATCACCGACCGTGCGGAGGCCCTGGGCCTCCCTGCTGTCTGGGCCGACCGGCGGCAGTCGCTGGCGCGCCGCGCCGCCCGCCAGGGACGCGCCGAGGTAGCCTACCGCCTGGCCAGCCTGCACCACCTGCGCGCGCAAGACGGCTACGACTATGCCGAGCTCGAGTGGCTGGCGGGCTGGATTGCCCTGCGCAAGCTCGACGATCCCAAGCGCGCCCTGCCGCATTTTCACCGCTTCTACGACAGCGTCGAGAGCCCGATCAGCCTCGGCCGGGGCAACTACTGGCTGGGCCGCGCCTATGAGGCGGCGGGAGACAAGACCAGCGCGGCAGAATGGTACCTGACCGGCGCTATCCATCAGACGTCGTTTTACGGGCAACTGGCGGCAGCGCGCGCCGGAGTGGCCGGCGATCCGCTGATTGCATCGGGCGAATTGCCGGACTGGTCGAAGACCCCGGCACTGCGCAGCGACGAGGTGCGCGCTGCGGTGATCCTGCACTACGCCGGCGAATCGGCGCTGGCATTCGCCTTTTTCAGCGATCTTGGCAAGCGCCTCGAGGGCGACGCCGCGCTGGGGGCGCTGGCCCGGCTGGCGCTCGATCTTGGCCAGCCGCATTTCGCGGTGCGGGTCGCCAAGCATGCGGCGCGGAAGGGCACTCTGCTGTATCCGGCCTATTACCCGATCACCGATCTGGCGGGCTATGCGAGCACCGTCGAGCCGGCGCTGGCGATGGCGATCGCCCGTCAGGAGACCGAGCTCAACCCCCGTGCGGTCAGCCCGGCGGGCGCCCGCGGGCTGATGCAGCTGATGCCCGCAACGGCGAAGAAAGTGGCGGGCTGGATCGGCGAGAAATACTCGCGCCAGCGCCTGACCGAGGACTGGCAATACAACGCCCGCCTGGGCCAGACCTACCTGGCGCGGCGGATCGGAGAGTTCGACGGCTCCTACGTGCTGGCGGCGGCGGCCTACAATGCGGGCGCACATCGCGTACAGAGCTGGATCGGCGAATACGGCGACCCGCGCCTGCCGGGGGTGGACATGATCGACTGGATGGAGTCGATCCCGTTCAGCGAAACCCGGAACTATGTGCAGCGGGTGTTGGAGGCGCTGTATGTGTACCGCGCGCGGATCACGGGCACGACCGGCCCGATGACCATCGTGGCCGACCTCGCGCGCGGAGTACGGGGTTAGCAGCTCTCCAGATTCCGCGCGTGCCTGGGCAAGCCCCTGCGACCTGACGTCCGTTGAGCGGCAGGTAAGCTTCCGGTAAGGTTCACGCTCACCGGCGGCAGGAGAGTGCTATGCCCCCCCAAAACAGCAAGCTCACCGAACCGGGGCCGGGTCCGGCCATCAGCGTCGTCGTGAACGCGATGCGTCGTTTCTCGAAGTTCTCGAGCGCCGAGGCGCGGGCGCTGCAAGCTTTGGAGAGCAGGCCCGAGCAGTTCCGCAAGGGCGAGGAACTGGTTTCGCCGGGGCAGAAGAACAGCAAGCCCTTCATCATCATCGGCGGTTCGGTAGTGGAATACCGCCTCGACGCCTCGGGCCACCGCCAGACACTCGATCTGCTGCTGCGCGGGGAGATCGCCAACCTGCGCTCGACCGTCCTGCGATCGACCGATATCTACATGGTCGCCAGCACTGATTCCGTCGTCTCGCGCTTCACAGCGGACGAATTCCACGATCTGATTTCCCACCACCCGCGGCTGGGGTCCGTGATGATCTGGCGTGCGGCGGTCGGCCGGTCGATGTTGGCCGAGCATCTGCTGGATGTGGGGCGGCGCAATGCCATTCAACGCATGGGGCATCGCTTGCTCGAGCTCCTGGTCCGGATGGAGCTGGCCGGATTATCGGATAACGACACCCTGTCGGTGCCCCTGGATCTGGTAACTCTGGCCGACATGCTGGGCTTGACCGTCGAGCATACCAGCCGGACGCTCGCCCGTCTGCGCGCCGACGACCTGATCCAGACCAAGGGGCAGTACATCAAGATCGTGGACCGCAAGCGGCTTGCCGAGGCGAGCGACTTCGACCCGTCCTACCTCCACCCTGACGGATATCCCCGCGACTAAGGCGGACTCTCAAAGGCGGCGGTCTACCCCGTCTCGCGCATCACTTCGATCCGGCGCAGGGCCGCTTCGCGGTCGGCGCAGAGGTTGGGATCGAACTCCTCGGTGTCGGCCTTGCGTCTGATCTCCTCGGCGGTCTCGGGCGCGGCATCGTAGCGTACCGTTCCCAGCGAGTGCTTCTGGTTCGCTTTCTTTCCCCGGCTTGCGAAACTGGCCCAGGCGCCGGGCATGATCTTGCAGCCGCTGTAGTTGACCAGGAAATACCAGCGGGATGCGGTCTTCCACAGCGCGAAGTCGATCACGTCGTAGAACGCGTGAACCGTCGCCGCGTCGGTGAACGTGAAGTCGCTGAAGTCGACGTCGAAGATGCGCTCGTCGACCAGGAACCCCAGACGCGCCTCGCACTCGTCGCGCGAGAGCGTCGCTGCCGCCTTCGGCTGAGGCCGCGCCGCGCGCAGCCGCGCGATCTCGGCCAGCGCAGCGTCGCGCGACGCGAACAGGTTCGGGTCGAACGCCTCGGCCTTGGCCCGCTTCTCGATCTCGGCGCCGGTCTCGGGCCGCGCGGCATAGCGGACGCTGCCCAGCGACCAGGCCAGGTTCAGCTTCTTGCCGCGGTTGGCGAAGGCGATCCAGGACTCCGGGTAGATATTGCAGTTCCGGTAGTTCACGAGGAAAAACCACTGGCGGCCGGTGGCTGCAATCCGTGCGTCCAGTTCGTCGTAGAAGGCATGGACATCCGCCCGGCTGGCGAAGGTGAAGTCCGAGAAATCGGCCTCCATGACCTCCAGCTCCGGAAAGAACTGGATACGCTTTTCGTAATCGGGCTGCATTGGCCCCTCCCTGCCGCTGGGGCGCCCAATTCTCCCAAACCGGGCGCGGTCGCGGGAGCACGCCGCCCCCTTTATCTCTTGGCCGGGCCAGAACATGCGCATTTTGCTGCACTGCACAACAAGAAAATTGCGCCTGCGACAATTCTCCCGGCCCTTGCGGCGCCGCGCGTTCCGTGGCTTTGCTGGCGCGACCACGCGAGGGGCGCACGGATGAACAATAACACAGCCGACCGAGATTCCGGCAGCCCGCCCCGGCTGTGGCGCAACCGCGAATTCGTGCTGTTCCTCCTCAGCCGCGTGACCAACGTGCTGGGCACCCAGATCGTCGTCGTCGCGGTCGGCTGGCATGTCTACCTGATGACGGGCGACCCGCTGGACCTGGGCCTGGTCGGGCTTTCGCAGTTCGCCCCGGCACTGGCGCTGTTCCTGGCAACGGGCCTGGCGGCGGACCGCTACGACCGGCGCATCATCATGCTGCTGTGCAATCTGGCTCATGTGGCGGTTGCCGGGCTTCTGCTGCTCTACACCCTGTCCGACAAACTCTCGGTCTGGCCGATCTTCGCCATGCTGGTGCTGCATGGCAGCGCCCGGTCGTTCTACTTCACCGCCAGCCAGGCGATCCTGCCCAATCTGGTCACCACTGCCGAATTCCCCCGGGCCATTGCCTGGTCGACCTCGGCGAACAAGGCGGCACAACTCGGCGGCCCGGCAGGCGGCGGACTGCTGCTGGCCGCCGCCGGGGACTCGGTCTATCTGGCGGCTGGGATCATGTTCGCGGTTGCCGCCGCGACCACCGGGCTGATCTCGACGCGGCTCAATGTGCATCCGCGCGAGCCTTTCGGGCTGGCCAAGGTCCTCAGCGGCTTCCGCTTCGTATGGGAGCGAAAGATCGTGCTGGGATCGGTCTCGATCGACCTGCTGGCGGTCCTGTTCGGCGGCGTGATGGGGCTGTTGCCGGTCTACGCCAAGGATATCCTGCATGTGGGCGCCGACGGTCTTGGGCTGCTGCGCGCGGCGCCGGGGCTGGGCTCGCTGGCCATCGGGCTCCTGCTCACCCGGATCGCCTCACCCAGCAATATGGGAGTGCTTTTCTTCACGGCACTGACGATCTTCGGCGGCTCGATCGTGGTCTTCGGCCTGTCGCAGACCTTCTGGCTGTCGCTGCTGGCCCTGGCTGTCTATGGCGCGGCGGACATGATCAGCGTTTATATACGGCTGATGCTGATCCAGATCGCCACGCCGGACGCCATGCGCGGCCGGGTCAGCGCGGTCAACAGCGTGGCGATCAACGCCTCGAATGAACTTGGCGATTTCCGTGCCGGCGTGATGGCGGCGGCGGTGGGTACGGTCCCGGCAGTGGTGATCGGCGGCGTCGCGACGCTGGCGGTCACGGCGCTGTGGGCGCGGTTGTTCCCGCAGATGCGCCGGGTCGACCGGCTCGAGGACATTCACTGACCGCTTCGCGGCACCCGCGTCACGCCGCGCCGAGTTGATCGGCAATCTCGCGCGCGAGGCTCCCGCACTCCTGCGCCAGAAGCCTGTCGACGCTGTAATGCCGGATGCGGCTGATACGCGTCTCACGCACGAGTTTCGCTCGGCGCAGGATCGACAGGAGCCTCAGAGTGGTACGTTTGCTCTCGCCTAGGACGTCGGCAATATCCTGCGCGGACATGCCGTTTGGCGCTACTGGAGCCAAAACACACATGATCTTGCTGCAGGTCTCGTCGGACAAGACCGTCAGGGCCAACGCGACGCGGCGTCGACGCTCGGGCGTGAAGTCGGCGGCGTCACTGTCGGCGCTCTTCGATCCGGCGCCCAGCCCACCCGTCAGCGCGCTACCCTCGCTGTGAGCGGCGCGCACAACAAAACGCATTACTCTCTTCCCACAAATACGCGTGAGCGCATCCCCCCGGATGCAGAGGTTAATAGAATCCAACCATTGCGGCGAAAATCAGTCGGAAATTGAGGAACTCGGTGAAACTTTTGCGATCTCGTCCATGGTGACCGGGCGGGCGGAGCTCCTCCGAGCCCCGGCGACGTCGCCGATCGGCATCTTTCCATCGGGCGCAATCCCGGCCATGCTCGGCCGATGAATGGAGGAACGCCGATGCCGATCACGACTTGCGTCTTCGATGCCTACGGAACGCTGTTCGACGTTGCCGCCGCGGCCCGCATCGCCGCTAGCGAGCCAGGGCGCGAGGATTTCGCCGCCAAGTGGCCCGCCATCGCCGCGACCTGGCGGCTGAAGCAGCTGCAATACACCTGGCTGCGCGCCGCCGCCGGGGTACATTGCGGTTTCTGGCAGATCACCCAGGAGGGGCTGGACTATGCCCTGGAGGCCCATGGCATGGCCGAGGCCGGTTTGCGCGAGCGGCTGCTGCAGCTCTACTGGGAGCTTCAGGCCTATCCGGAGGTTCCGGACATGCTGGCGGCGCTGAAGGCTGCCGGGATGCAGACCGCGATCCTGTCGAACGGCAGTCCCGACATGCTGGCGGGAGCGGTCGACAACGCCGGCATCGCCGGGTCGCTGGATGCGGTGCTTTCGGTCGAGACCGTCGGGGTCTTCAAGCCCGCGCCTCAGGTCTACGAGCTGGTAGGCCAGTATTTCGGCTGCGCGCGGTCGCAGGTCCTGTTCGTCTCCTCCAACTGCTGGGATGCCTGCGCCGGGGCGGGTTTCGGCTTCCGCGCCGTCTGGGCGAACCGGGCAGGCGAGCCGATGGACCGGCTGCCCTGGAAGCCCGGCCACGTTGTCGGCGACCTGAGGCCCGTGCCACAGATTGCTTCCGCATGATCCGGCATTTCACCACCGCGGACGGGCGCCGGCTGGCCTATCGCGACAGTGGCAAGGGTCCGGTCGTGCTGTGCCTCGCAGGGCTGACCCGCGACGCCCGCGACTTCACGGTACTGGCCGACCATCTGGAAAGCCGGTTCCGGGTTCTGCGGCTCGACTCGCGCGGGCGCGGCGACAGTGCCTGGGCCGACGAGCCGGTGCAGGAATACACCGTCCCCGTCGAGGCCGCCGATGCGCTGGCGCTGCTCGACCATCTGCAGATTGCGCGCGCGGCGGTGGTCGGCACCTCGCGCGGCGGGTTGCTGGGAATGGTGCTGGGCGCCACTCAGCCCGAGCGGCTGACCGCGCTGATCCTGAACGATGTCGGCCCGGCGATCGAACCCGCGGGGCTCGACGCCATCATGTCCTATCTGGGAATCGAGCCCCGCGCCGACAGCTTCGAGGCCGCCGCTCAGGCGCTGCAGGCCGCCATGGGCGCCGATTTCCCTGACGTAGCCGCGCCCCGATGGCTTGCCTTCGCCCGCAGCCTTTACCGCGACGACGCCGGACGCCCGCGCCTCAGCTACGATCCGCGCCTGCGCGATGCGGTCACCGCGGCGATGGCCGGGCCCCTGCCTGATCTCTGGCCGCTGTTCGACGCGCTGGCCGGGCTGCCAGTGCTGACCGTCCGGGGCGCGAATTCCAACATTTTCGCCGCCGCGACCCTGTCCGAGATGGCCCGCAGACGACCCGACATGACGCATGTCACGCTGCCGAACCGGGGCCATGTGCCGTTTCTCGACGAGCCGCAGGCGCTTGGCGCCATCGGCCCCTTCCTGGAGACCCATGCCAGATGAGCGACGCCGTCACCATTGCCGATATCCGCGCCGCGCGAGCCCGCCTGGCCGGGAACGCCCGGGTCACACCGCTGCTCGAGAGCCCGTTCCTGAACCGGATCGCGGGCCGTAGGGTTCTGGTCAAGGCCGAATGCCTGCAAAAGACCGGCAGCTTCAAGTTCCGCGGCGGCTGGTCGGCGGTCTCGGCGCTGGATGTGGAGGCCCGCCGGCGCGGCGTCATCGCCTATTCCAGCGGGAACCACGCCCAGGGAGTTGCCCATGCCGCCGAGCTGATGGGCGTGCCCGCGGTGATCATCATGCCCAGCAATGCGCCCGCGCTGAAGATCGCCAACACGCGCGCCCATGGTGCCGAGGTGGTGCTCTACGACCGGGTCGCAGGCGAGGACCGCGAGGCCATCGGCGCCCGCCTCGCCGCCGAGCGCGGCCTGACGCTGATCAAGCCCTATGACGAGCCGATGGTCATCGCCGGCCAGGGCACCTGCGGGCTGGAGATCGCCGAACAGGCCCGCGACGCCGGGGTGACGGAGGCGGACGTGCTGGTCTGCACTGGCGGCGGCGGCCTCGCGTCAGGCGTCGCGCTGGCCCTCGAGGCCGAGGCGCCCGGCCTTCGGGTGCGCACCGTCGAGCCCGCAGGCTTCGACGACTGGGCACGTTCGTTGTCGGCGGGCGAGCGGGTTGCGAATCCCACCGAATCCGGCTCGATCTGCGATGCGATCCTGTCCCGCTCGCCCGGCGAGCTGACCTTCCCGATCGTGCAACGCCTCGGTGGCCCTGGCCTCGCCGTCACCGATGACGAGGTGTTGCGGGCCGTAGGCCAGGCGTTTCTGCGTCTGAAGATCGTCGCCGAGCCCGGCGGCGCCGTGGCCCTGGCGGCAGCGATGTTCCGCAAGGACCAGGTCGCGGGCGATGCGGTGATCTGCACGGTCAGCGGCGGCAATGTGGACCCGGAGATGTTTCAACGCGCGCTGGAGACCTTGTGATCCGCGCCCTCGCCGCCCGCCCCGCGCTGCTCCCGAGCCTCGGGATCGTGCTGGGCGGTGCCCTGTGGGGGCTGTTCTGGCTGCCCGTCCGGGCGCTCGGCGAGATGGGATTGGAGGGGGCCTGGCCGGGGGCGATGATCTATCTCGGCTGCACCGCGGCGCTCACTCCGGTCGTGGTCCTGCGCTGGCGGCAACTGATCCGCCACGCCCGGGTGCTGGCGGTCTGCGGGTTGCTGACCGGCACCGCCTTCGCCACCTACTCGGCCAGCCTGCTGATGACCGAGGTGGTGCGGGTCATCCTGCTGTTCTACCTCACCCCCGTCTGGGCCACCCTGATGGGCATTGCCTTCCTCGGTGAGCGACTTACGCTCGGCCGCGCAGTGGCGCTGGTCATGGGCGTCGGCGGAATGCTGGTGGTCCTGGGTATCGGCGAGCGCCTGCCCTGGCCGCACAATCTCGGCGATTGGCTGGCTCTGGCCTCGGGCGTCGCCTGGGCCTGGGGGTCGATGGAGCTCTACCGTTCGGGCGGCGTCCCGGTGGTCGAGCAGATCACCGCCTTCGTGCTCGGCAGCCTGGCCGTCACCTTTGCCGGGATCATCTTCGGCGGCGCGGCGTTCGGCGGCTGGCCTCCCTTGGCGGACCTGGGCGCGGCAGTGCCGCTCGGGTTCCTGGCGGGGCTTTATGTGGTGCCGATGCTGGTCCTGACCATCTGGCCCGCGACGCTGCTGTCGCCGGGCCGGATCGGCATCCTGCTGATGAGCGACGTCGTGGTCGGCGTGATCTCGGCCGCCCTGCTTTCGGGCGAGCCCTTCGGCCTGCGCGAGGCGCTGGGCACCGTGCTGATCGTCGGTGCGGCGGTGGTCGAGGTTCTGGGCCACCGCGACGCGGGCGGCGTTGCCTGATCCGGAGCTGCTACGGCCCCGCCGCCAGCCGCAATTCCTCCAGCAGGGCCGCCGCCAGCCGCGCGTTCGAGTTGGTGCTGCGCTCGATCAGAGCCAGGCGCCGGAACGCGTCCGGCCCCGAGAGCGGCAACCGGCGCAGCGTCTCCGGCAACGGCGCACCCGGCCGCTCGGGCACCACCGAGACCCCCAGCCCGTGCGCGACCAGTGCGGCGATGGCTTCCAGGCTGTCGGCCTCCATGCCCTCGCGAGGCTTCAGGCCGCGCGCGGACAGCAATCGCTCGATCTGCTGCCCGGCCCAGGTCATCCGGCTGAACCAGATGAAGGGATGTGCCGCGGTCAGAGCCTCGACGTTGTCCTCGGAGACATCCGCGGGGGCAATGAATACAAGGCGCTCGCGG
>DATHZU010000515.1:0-15586 GCA_035458445.1 Thermohalobaculum sp.
ATAGTGCCGTCCTTCTTCATGCCGATCCTGATGTCCGTCGAGCTCGACGCGGTCGGCCCGGTGGCCCGCAACACCTCGTCGCGGGTCATGGTCATCTTCACCGGGCGGCCCGACTTGCGCGCCAGCGCCAGGGCGACCGGCTCGAGGAAGACCGTGGTCTTGCCGCCGAAGCCGCCGCCGATCTCGGAGGCGGTGACGCGCAGCTTGCCGAGCTCGATCCCCAGGATTCCGGCGCACATCTCGCGCACCATGTAGTGGCCCTGGGTGCAGACCCACATGTCGGCCTGGCCGTCGGCGCCCATGGTGGCGAGGCAGGCATGGGGCTCGATATAGCCCTGGTGGGTGGCCTCGGTCTTGAAGTGGCGCTCGACCACCAGGTCGGCTTCCTTGAAGCCCTTCTCCACGTCCCCATGGCCGAATTCGAAGCGCTGCATGACGTTCTTCGACATGCCGGCCGGGACCGTCTCGTCGCCGCCGCCCTCGTGCAGGACCGGGGCATCCGCCGCCATCGCCTTGTCCACGTCGGTCACATGGGGCAGCACCTGGTAGTCGACCTTGATCAGCTTCAGGGCCTTGCGGGCGATCGCCGCGCTGGCGGCGGCGACGGCGGCCACCGCATGGCCGTCATAGAGCGCCTTCTCTCCCGCCATGCAGTTGTCGAGGGTGTCGAACATCCCCGGGTCGACCTCGCCGAAATCCTTGCGGGTCACCACCGCCCGGACCCCGGGCAGGGCCTCGGCCTTCGAGGTATCGATGGACTTGATCCGGGCATGGGCGTGCGGGCTGCGCAGCACCAGGCCGATCAGCATGCCCGGCGCATTCATGTCGGCGCCGAAGCGCGCGCGCCCGGTGACCTTGTCGATTCCGTCGGGCCGGATCGGCCTTGTGCCGATGACCTTGAAGTTGCGCCCGTGCGATTCGTGCTTGTCGTCGAGAGCCATCACGCAGCCCCCCTCATTTCGGCCGCCGCATCCAGCACGGCGCGGATGATCTTGTCGTAGCCGGTGCAGCGGCACAGGTTGCCGGCCAGCCAGTAGCGCACCTCGGTCTCGGTCGGATCGGGGTTGTGCTCCAGCAGCGCCTTCGCCGCGACCAGGAAGCCCGGCGTGCAGATGCCGCATTGCAGGGCGGCGTGCTCCAGGAACTTGCGCTGCAGCGGGTGCAGCACCTCGCCGTCGGCCATGCCCTCGATGGTGGTCACTTCGCGGCCCTCGGCCTCGGCGCCCAGCACCAGGCAGGAACAGACCAGCCGCCCGTCGACGGTGACCGAGCAGGCACCGCAATCGCCGGTGCCGCAGCCCTCCTTGGACCCGGTCAGGCCCAGCCGGTCACGGAGCACATCGAGCAGGGTCTCGTCCGCCTCGCACAGGAACTCGGCCGGATCGCCATTGATGGTGGTGGATACGTGGATCTGGGTCATGTCATTCAGCCTTTCGCATTGCCGGTCGCACGGGCGAGCGCAATCTTCGCCGCGCGCTTCGCCAGCACCCCGGCAACCTTGGTGCGGAATTCGATGGTGCCGCGCTTGTCGTCGATGGGCTTGCAGGCCGCCGAACAGGCCGCCGCGAGCTTCTCCAGCGCCGCGTCGTCGACCTTCGTGCCGATCAGCGCCTTGGCCGCCGCCTCGACCAGCAGCACGGTCGGCGCGACCGCGCCCAGCGCCACGCGGGCCGCCGTGCAGGTGCCGCTCTCGTCCAGCGTCAGGCTCACGCCGCAGCCGACCACCGCGATGTCCATCTCGGTGCGCGGGATGAAGCGCAGATAGGCGTCGCCGCCGCGCTTGCCCCGCGCCGGCAGGAAGATCGACTCGACGATCTCGCCCTTGGCCAGCGAAGTCTTGCCCGGCCCAGTGGGAATCTGCTCCACCGCCACGTCGCGCGTGCCCTTGGGCCCCACGACCCGCGCCACCGCGCCGGCGGCCACCAGGGCGGGCACGCTGTCGGCGGCTGGCGAGGCGTTGCACAGGTTCCCGGCCATGGTCGCGCGGCCCTGAATCTGGGTCGAGCCGATCAGGTCCAGCCCCTCGGCCACGCCCGGCCAGTCGGCGCAGACGCCCGCATGCTCGTTCAGCTCGGCGCCCGCGACCGCCGCGCCGATGCGCCATCCGCCGGCCTCGGCGGCAATCGCCTTCATGGCAGGGATTCGCTTGATGTCGACGATCAGGTCGGGCTCGGCAAAGCCGGATTTCATCCGGACCAGCAGATCGGTCCCGCCCGCGAGGACCTGGGCGGAGCCGCTTGCCTCCGCCAGCAGGGCGACGGCGCCTTCCACCGTCTGCGGCGCTTCATATCTCATGGGTGATGCTTTCCAAATATTCGGTGTTTCGGCCTGGCTGGGACGTTGGCACAGCCTGCTCCCTGTCGCAACTAACGACGGCCAGAGAGTCGCGTCAACCCGCGAACCCGGGCTATGGTTCCGCCGCGTGCCGCCTATTATCGGCGCAGGGAATCGGCTGGACCGCAGGAATGGGAGGGACGGACCATGAAAACCTACCAGCACTATATCGACGGCGCCTATGTGGACCCGGCCTCCGGCGAATGGTTCGACTCGACCGATCCCTATCGCGGCGAGGTCTGGGCGCGCATCCCGCGCGGCGGCGCCGAGGACGTGGACCGCGCGGTCCGGGCGGCGAAGCGGGCGATGACCACCGGCCCCTGGGCCTCCATGTCGCCCTCGGCGCGGGGCAAGGCGATGCGCAAGCTCGGCGATCTGGTCGCCGCCAATGCCGAGCGGCTGGCCGATATCGAGGTCCGCGACAACGGCAAGCTGAAATCCGAGATGCTGGGCCAGATGCGCTATCACCCGGAGTGGTGGTATTACTTCGCCGGCCTCGCCGACAAGATCGAGGGCGCCGTCATCCCCATCGACAAGCCGGACCATTTTGCCTTCACCACGCATGAACCTGTCGGCGTGGTGGGCGCCCTGACCGCCTGGAACTCGCCCCTGCTGTTCATCGCCTGGAAATGCGCGCCCGCCCTTGCGGCTGGCTGTTCGGTGGTGGTCAAGCCCTCGGAATTCACGTCCGCCTCGACCCTGGAATACGCGGCGCTGACCAGGGAGGCCGGCATCCCCGACGGCGTCTTCAACGTGGTCGCGGGTTTCGGCGCCGAAGCGGGCGCGGCCCTGGTCGACCACAAGGACGTCGCCAAGATCACCTTCACCGGGTCCGACCGCACCGGCGCGATGATCTATTCCCAGGCGGCCAAGGGCATCAAGCGGGTGGCGCTCGAGCTCGGCGGCAAGTCGCCCAACATCGTCTTCGCCGACGCCGACCTGGCGGCGGCGGCCTCGGGCGCGGTGTCGGGCATCTTCGCCGCCACCGGCCAGACCTGCGTGGCGGGCTCACGGCTGCTGGTGCAGAACTCGATCCGCGAGGAATTCACCCAGCGCCTGGTCGAGATGGCCAGGACCGCGAAGATCGGCGATCCGATGCAGGCCGAGACCAATATCGGCCCGGTGACCACCCAGCCGCAGTACCAGAAGATCCTGGACTATATCGACATCGCCAAGTCCGAGGGCGCCACCTGCCTGTTCGGCGGCGGCCCGGCCTCCGGTCCCGGCCTGACCGGCGGCCAGTTCGTGCAGCCGACGATCTTCACCAATGTCTCGAACGAGATGCGCATCGCCCAGGAGGAGGTGTTCGGCCCGGTGCTGTCGATCATCGGCTTCGAGGACGAGGCCGAGGCGGTCGAGATCGGCAACGACGTGATCTACGGCCTGGCGGCGGGCGTGTGGACCAAGGATATCGGCCGCGCGGTGCGGATGTCGAAGGCGCTGAAGGCCGGCACGGTCTGGATCAACACCTACCGCGCCGTCAGCTACATGATGCCCTTCGGCGGCGTGAAGCATTCCGGCCTCGGCCGCGAGAGCGGCATCGAGGCGATCCGGGGCTACCTGGAGACCAAGTCGGTCTGGATCAACACCTCGGACGCAGCGCCGGGCAATCCCTTCGTGCTGCGGTGAGGGAGGGGTTACCCCGCCTCCACCACCCAAACCTGGAGATCGCCTGATGCCCTCCATCGTCACCGCCTCCACCCTCTGGGGTTCGATGTTCGGCACCGCCGAGATGCGGGCGCTGTTCACCGACCAGGCCATCGTTCAGCGCTATCTCGACGTCGAGGCGGCGCTGGCGCGCACCCAGGCGGGGCTCGGCATCATCCCGGCGGAGGCGGCCGAGGCAATCTCCGCCGTGGCCACGGTCGAGCGCGTCGACTGGGACCGCCTCTCGGCCCGCACCCAGATCGTCGGCTACCCGATCCTGCCGCTGGTGGAGCAGCTCTCCGGCTGGGCGGAGGGCGGCCTCGGCCAGTACAGCCACTGGGGCGCCACCACCCAGGACATCATGGACACGGCGGACGTGCTGCAGATGCGCGACGCGCTGGACCTGATCTCGGCCGATCTCGACGCCGTGGCCGAGGCCCTGGCCAAGCTCGCGGCGGACCACGCCGAGACCCCGATGGCGGGCCGCACCCACCTGCAGCACGCGCTGCCGGTCAGCTTCGGCTACAAGGCCGCCACCTGGCTCAGCGGCATCGACCGGCACCGGGCGCGGCTCGCCGAGCTGCGCCCCCGCATCGAGATGGTCTCGTTCTCCGGCGCGGCGGGCACCCTGGCCTCGCTGGGCGAGAAGGACGGCCTCGCCACCCAGGCGGCGCTGGCGGCGGAGCTGGGTCTCGCAGTGCCGGACATCACCTGGCACTCGATCCGCGATACCTTCGCTGAGGCCACCGGGCTGCTGGCGCTGATCGCCGCCAGCCTCGGCAAGATCGGCTACGACATCATGCTGATGATGCAGACCGAGACCGGCGAGGTGCTCGAGCCGTTCCAGCCCGGCCGCGGCGCCTCGTCGACCATGCCGCAGAAGCGCAACCCGATCTCGTCCGAGATCATGCTGGCCGCCGCCAAGATCGTCCGCGAGCAGCATTCCCTGATGCTCGACGCCATGGTCCAGGACCACGAGCGCGCCACCGGGCAGTGGCATGTGGAGTGGCAGGCGCTGCCCACCGCCTTCATCGTCGCCTCCGGGGGGCTCCGCGCCGCGCGCGAAGTGCTGGAGGGGCTGGAGGTGCGCCCGGCGCAGATGCGCAAGGTGCTCGACACCACCGCCGGGCTGATCGTCGCCGAGGCGGTGATGATGGGCCTCGCCCCGGCGATGGGCCGGCAGGTGGCCCATGACGTGGTCTATGACTGCTGCCGCGCCGCGCTGACCGGGGCCACGCCGTTCCTCGACGCGCTGGCCGCCGACCCGCGGATCGCGGCGGCGATGAGCCGCGACGAACTCGAACGGCTGGTCGATCCGGCCAACTACCTGGGCGCCGCCCCCGAGATGGTGCGGCGCCTGCTGGCGAAGCGCCGGTAGGGTGCGCGCGCGCTGCGGGCGGTCCGCTCAGTTGAACCAGACGAAATAGGTCATGAAGTCGCCGCTCATCGTCGTCGCGATCGACTCCCAGGTGGCGGCGTCCGCCACCGGCCCGTCCTCGATGTAAGGGAGTGCCGCCGAACCCTGCAGCCAGAGCACCAGGTCGAAGGTCGTCGGCTCCTCGAACACCCGCTTCAGGTTCACGCCGCCCTCCAGCCGCCAGTGCGGCAGCAGCAACTCGCCGTCCAGCGCCGCCTCGAAGACGTCGAGGAACTGCATCCAGCCCGCCACGGTTGCCTCGGTGACCGGGGCCGGGCGGCCGGTGCCCAGCGCCATGGCCTGCGACGGCGCCGGGATCCACTCCTGCCGGTCGTCGGTCTCGGCCAGGATACGGCGCCAGGTCTCGCGGCTGGTCTCGATCATCGCCTTCAGATGCGCGCGGGCTGCGATCATCCGGGCCGGTTCCGCCACCGGCCAGTGGATCAGGTGCAGGAAGGCCAGTGCGTCGGCAATGGCGGCGTCGCTGGTCAGGTCGCCGGTCCAGGACCCGGCATCGTAACCCTGGGCACCCGCCGCCTCGATCGCCGCCCTGCGCGCCTTGGGGAGATCGTTGAGCCGGGAATTCGGCAGTCCCGAATCGGGAAACAAGGCGTGGAAGCTCGCTTCGAAGCCCTCGTGCCAATCATGCGCCAGCCAGAATTCGGCGAGCGCCGACAGCAGATGCGTATATCCCTGAAACCAGGCCGCGTCGGAGCCATCGAAATCGATGCGCCCCTCTGCGTCCGTCCCGCGCGGGTGATAGACCGCGAAAACGGACAGGAACCGTTCTTCATCCGAAGCGATACCATCGCCGTCGGTGTCGAGCCGCACCAGCGCCGGGCGCAGCGGCAGCTGCACCTCCGGATCGGTCACTCCGGCCAGCGTTTCGTCCGCCACGGCCATCCGGGCGACGAAGTCGATCATGATCTGCCGGGTCTTCTGGTAGGTCAGGGTCTCGGGCTGGGGGTTCGGCGCGACCGGCAGCCTGAAAAACGGCAGCAACCCGAATCTCGGCGTGGTCAGCCCGTAGCGGCGCAGATCGCGGGCCAGGCCCTGAACCGCCCCGGCGAACTGCGCCATCCCCAGCGCCAGCGCCGCTGTCTGGTCGCCCGGCGTCCCGGCAAGCCGCGCCTCGGCAAGACCGCGCGCGGCATCGAGCGATTCGCTGTACAGCAGCGCTGTGAAGGCATGCGCGAAGCTGCCTGGAGCACCGTCGGCAGGTCCGACTTGCGCCCGCGCGGTCGGAGCCGAGACCAGCACCGCACCCGCGATCACCGAAAAAATCACACTGCGAAAGACCATGATGCCACTTTCAAATCCGCCAACTGTTGCGTCCGGAGTTTAGGAAGCACGCGACCGGACCGCCATGACCATGGCCAAGCGGTCACGGCATCGTTAGACCTGCTGGCAGATTGCCCCTGACCGGGAGGAAATTCATGTCAGTTCAGATGACCCGCCGCGGCAACGCCCTGATCACGGGCGCTTCCTCGGGCATCGGCACCGCGGTGGTCCATGCGCTGGCCGCCGGCGGTTGGCAGGTGCACGCGCTGGCGCGCCGGGCCGACCGGCTGCAGGCGCTGGCCGACCGGACCGGCTGCATCCCCCAGGTGGCGGACGTGCGCGACAGCGAGGCGCTGGCGCGCGTGGTGGCCGCGGCCGCGCCGGACCTGCTGGTGAACAATGCCGGGCTCGGCGCCGGGATCGCCGGTCTGGCCGGCGCCACCCGCGAGGAGGTGGCGCGGACCATCGACACCAATGTCACCGCCGTGCTCGAGCTTTTGCGCCTGACGCTGCCGGGCATGATCGCCCGCAGGCGCGGGCATGTGGTCAATATCGGCTCGGTGGCGGGCATGTACCCGCTGGTCTCGGCGGTCTATGGCGCCTCGAAGGGCGCGGTGCGCCTGATGAGCCAGAACCTGCGGCTGGAATTGCGCGGCACCGGCGTCCGGGTCACCGAGATCTGCCCCGGGCGGGTCTCGACCGAGTTCTACGACGCTGCCGTGCCCGACCCCGCGACGCGGGAGCGGATGAAGACCACCGGAATCCGCGAGCTGAGCCCGGCGGACATCGCGGCGGCGATCCTCTACGCCGTCTCGACCCCCGACCATGTGAACGTGCAGACCATCGAGCTGCAGCCGGTCGAGCAGAGCTTCGGCGGCGTGCAATTCGATCCGATCGACTGGGAGGAACCGCAATGATTGCCATCGTCTTCGAGGTCACCCCCGCCGAGGGCAAGCGCGAGGCCTATCTGAACCATGCCGCCAGCCTGCGGCCGCATTTCGAGAAGATGGACGGCTTCATCTCGGTCGAGCGCTTCGAGAGCCTGACCACCCCCGGCAAGCTGCTGTCGCTCAGCATCTGGCGCGACGAGGCGGCGGTTGCGGCCTGGCGGAACAACCCGGTGCACCGCAAGGCCCAGGAAATGGGGCGCAAGTCGTTCTTCGCCGACTACCGGCTGCGCGTGGTCAGCGTGATCCGCGACTACGGGCCCCAGGACCGGGCCGAGGCACCCGCCGACGCGATCGATCTCTGACGCCGCGCGGGCCTGAGGCGCCTATCCGGCGTCCAGTTCCGGCACATGGGCGGCCTGGTGGGTAACCATGCGCCAGGCCCCGTCCTCGCGGACATAGGCGTTCGAGGCGATCAGCCTGGCGTGGCCGATCACCTCCTCGCACAGCACCATCGCCGAACGGCCGGTGACCAGGACCTGCGGCGCCTCGGCGCGGATGTCCGGCGCGGCGTGGCCCAGGATCAGCCGCCAGCTCTCCATCACCGCGGCGCGGCCGAATATCTCGGGACCGCTGGGATGCGTGCAGCTCACCGCCCGGCCGCGCGCCCACAAGGCCTCCATGGCGTCGAGGTCGCCAGTGCGCATGGCACGGTAGAACGCCTCGTTGGCGTCCAGCACGGCGGCGGTTTCTCGCATCCGGGTCATCTCGGTTCTCCAGGCCTTGCCAACAGCATGCGCGCAAGCCGTGGCGGGGGCAAGAGGTTGCTTCGCGGCTGGCGCGCCGCGCGCCGGCAGGCTACAGAGCCTCCAGAAAAGCTCGGTTGGGTGCATGAACGGCTTCGCCATAATCGGCTGGGGGTCGCTGATCTGGGACCTCGAGAACCTGACCCCGCATGTGCGGGGAGACTGGGCCATGGCCGAGGGCCCGGTCCTGCCGATGGAGTTCACCCGGATCAGCCCGAAGCGCAAGCTGGGGCTGGTGGTCTGCCTCGATCCCCGGCACGGCGTCGGCTGCCGGACCCACGCGATCGGCTCGGTCCGCGGTTCCATCGCCGAAACCGTCGCCGACCTCGCCCGCCGCGAGCGGGCGCCGGACGAGCGCATCGGCGCCGTCTGCCTTGCCACCGGCCACACCAACGGGTCCAGCGGCGCGATCGTCGATCTGGTCGCCGAGTGGTGCGGCCGGCGCGGCCTGACCGGCGCGGTCTGGACCGACCTGCCGCCGAACTTCGCCGAGCATCGGGGCGAGGAATTCAGCATCCCCCGGGCCCTGGCCTATCTGGCAACGCTCACCGGCGACAGCCTGGACGAGGCGGTGCGCTATATCGAGAACGCGCCCGCCGCCACCGACACCCCGCTGCGGCGCGCCCTGGCGCGCGAGGACTGGTGGCAGGCCGAGGCGCGCCGGCTGGGTCTGCGCTGAGGGCAGCCCGGCGTCACGTCGCGTCCGGCTTCGCGGGCAGCAGCGCGTCGTCGAGTTCGCGGGTTCTGACCGCCGCCGGCCTGGCCAGAAGCCGCCCGGCATAGACCTCGAATGCCGGTCGCGTCTCGATGGTGCCGAAACTCATGCCCCAGCCCAGATGCGAGCCGATGTAGATATCGGCGGCGCTGAACCTGTCTCCGACCAGGTAATCGCGCCCGGAGACCGCCGTTTCCAGCGTGTCGAGCACCAGCTCCAAACTGCCATAGCCGACCATGCCGCGGTTATCCTCGGGCACCACGACGCCCATCGCCTGGTTGGTCGTCGCGGCCTCCAGCGGCCCGGCGCCGAAGAACAGCCAGCGGTAATAGGGGCCGCGCAGCGGATCGCCGGGCGGCGGCGCCAGGCCGGCCTGCGGGAAAGCATCGGCCAGGTAGGCGCAGATCGCGGCGGTCTCGGTGACGACCGCCTCGCCGTGGCGTAGCGCCGGAACCTTGCCCATGGGGTTGACCGCCAGGTACTCCGCCGACTTCATCGCCGGCCCGTATTCCACCACCTGCGTGCGGTAGGGCTCGCCGATTTCCTCCAGCATCCAGCGCGCGATGCGCCCGCGCGACATCGGGTTGGTGTAGAACACCAGCTCGTCGGTCATGGTCGGTTTCCTTCCTATCACAGGCGAAGCACACGGCATGGATCGGGGGCATGATCGCACCGGCTCGCCAGCCGGGCAAGGGCGGCACCCGCCCGTCTCAGCTGTCCAGCACCAGCCACAGGGCGCAGGCGGCCAGCAGCAGGGCCATGGTCACGTTGAACGCCCGCAACCGCGCTCCGCTGCCCAGAGCCTTGCCGATTCCGGCACCGAAGGCGGCCCAGGTCTGGCTCGAGGTCAGTCCGGCGGCAACGAAGACAGCGGCGATCAGCGCCGCCTCGGCCAGCGGCTCGCCGCCATTGGCATAGGCCGCCGAGACGCCGATGGCCATCGCCCAGGCCTTGGGGTTCACCCACTGGAATGCCGCGGCCTCGTGGAACCGCAGCGGGCGGCTGCGAACCCTGGCATTCGCCGCGCCCGCATTGGCGATCCGCCAGGCCAGCCACAGCATCACCGCGAAACCGATCCAGGTCAGCGCGGTCTTCAGCAGGGCCACGCGCTGGAAGACCTCGCCCAGCCCCAGCGCAATCAGGAATACCATCACCGGGAACCCCAGCGCCACGCCCATGGCATGGGGCACCGTCGGCCGCCAGCCGAATGTGGCCCCCGACGAGGCCAGCATCATGTTGTTCGGCCCCGGCGTCCAGGTGGTGGCGAAGGCAAAGCCGGCAAGGGCGATCAGCGTCTGCAGGTCCATGGCGATGTTCACGGTCCGTGATGGAATTCATAAACGTCAGTGTTTATGACCTATATCCCCAACCTGCGCCAGCAAGGCCGCCTTGTCCAGCGAAAAATCGCTGGCCAGCCAGCGGGTCCGGGCCGCCTCGAGCGCGCGCCCCAGGTCCGGGCCGGGCCGCATGCCGATCGCCATCAGGTCCGCTGCCGACAGCGGAAACTCCGCGGCCAGCCCGCGGGCGATCTCGTCCTCCAGCCCGGCGAGGCGGCCGGAATCGCCCTGGGCCGCCATCACCAGCGCCATCGCCCGCGCCGCCCGCGCGCCGCGATCATGGGCCGCGGTGGCGACCGGAGGCGGGTCATCGAGCAGCGCGCGGATCGAGGCCAGCTCCTTCGCTTCGGCCCGGCTGAGCCGCAGCGCACCCGCCGCGTCCTCGCCGCCCAGCACCGCGAGGCGCGCGAGCCAATCTGGCGCCGCCGCCGCCACGCCCTCGGCATGGACCAGCGGCGCCAGCAGCGCCGGGCTCGCGCCGGGCAGGCAGCGCGCCAGCACGCCTGACGCCGCCATCGCCGCCACCGCGGGCGCCGGATCGGGCGCGGCCAGCAGCTTGCGCATTTCGGCGCCCACCCGCTCGCGCGCCAGCCGGTCGAGCCCGTCGGCCATCTCGGCGCAGGCCGCCAGGCCCTCGGGCTCGATCCCCTCGGCGCCGCCATACCAGGCGGTGAAGCGGAAGAACCGCAGGATGCGCAGGTAGTCCTCGCGAATGCGGTCATGCGGATCGCCGATGAAGCGCACCCGCCGGGCCAGCACGTCCGGCAGCCCGCCCAGCGGATCGACGATCTCGCCATCGGGGCGCACATAGATGGCGTTCATGGTGAAATCGCGCCGGGCAGCATCCTCGGCAAGGTCCTCCGAGAACCGGACCGTCGCGCGCCGCCCGTCGGTCGAGACATCGGCGCGGAAGGTCGTGACCTCGAACCCCTCGCCGCCCGAGACGGCGGTCACCGTTCCATGCTCGATCCCGGTCGGCACCGCCCGCAGCCCCGCAGCCTCGATCAGCCGGCTCACCTCGCGGGGCAGGATCGGCGTGGTGATGTCGATATCCGACACGGGCTGGCCCAGCAGCGTGTTGCGCACGCAGCCGCCGACAAAATATGCGCGGCCCCCCAGCGCCGCGACCACCGCCGACAGGGCGGGGCTGTCCAGCCAGGCGGCGTCGAGGCGGGTCAAGACGCTTCCCGTTCTGCCAGGATCGCCAGCCGGTCACTCAGTCCCTTCAGCATCCCGGCAGTCGCCCCCCAGATGAAATACGCGCCCCAGGGCATGGCGTAGTACTGCCGCTCGACACCCCAGCGCAGGTAGTTGTGGCGCTGCCGGTTGCCCGGGTCCATCAGGAAATCCAGCGGCGGCTCGAACACCTCCTCGACCTCGTTGAGATCGGGCACCGGGCGCCAGCGCGGATCGACGACGCCGACAAAGGGCGTGACGCGGAACCCGGTCGAGGTCTGGTACTGGTCCAGCGTGCCCAGGATCTCGACATCGGCCGGGGAGAGGCCGATCTCCTCCTCGGCCTCGCGCAACGCTGCCGCCAGCGCCGAGGGATCGGCCGCGTCGACCTTGCCCCCGGGAAAGGCGATCTGCCCGGCATGCTGGTTCAGATGCGCCGCCCGCTTGGTCAGCACCACATTCAATCCGCCGTCGCGCTCGACCAGTCCGCACAGCACGGCGGCCGGGCGCTTGCCGACACCGGGCATCTCCGCCGCGCGGATATCCGGATTCAGATCGAAATCCGAGCGCTCGCCGAGCGGCGGCATCGCCAGGGCGGCGCGAATATGGTCCAGCGTCAAAGCCATGAATGCTATTTGCGCCGTTCGCCGCTCCGGATCAAGGTGGCGGGACCATCCGGTAAAGCTCGTCCGCCGGGGCCAGGCCCAGCGCCGGCTCGGCCGACGCCGCCACGCCGTCCGCCACGATCTGGTCGGCGATCAGCTGGTTCTGGACGAACAGCGGCCTGCCCTCCGCCAAAACCCGGCCGATGAAGTCGGCGTCATAGTTTTTGTCGCCGAAGGTGTAGAGCGCGACCAGCCCCGGCCGCCGGCCGATCCGGTCGTAGAAGGCGGTCGGCCAGATCGCCTGGATCACCGCGTCGGGCGGGATGGCCCGCGCCGCCACCGATATCTGCTGAAGCTGCAGGCGCCGGCTCTGGTGCAGCGCCAGGTCGAAACCCCAGGCCGAAACGAAGGCCAGCGCCAGCGCGGCGGCCATCACCCCGCGCGCCGCCGAGACCAGCGCGGGGCGGGCGCTCAGCACCGCCAGAAGCGAAACGCCCGCCAGCGCCGCAACGATCACGTTCGGAAGGCTGTTCTGGAACACGAAGATCATCCCGTGCCCGCCCCCGTAGCCCGCGGCGAGACCCGCCAGCACCGCCGCGGCACCGGCCGCCAGCGCGATCAGCCTTGACCGCCCCTGCGCCGCCGCAAGCTGGTCCAGTGCCACGGCACCCAGGATCGACAGGGCCGGCAGCAGGTTGACCAGATAGCGCATGTGATTGGCCAGCCCGCCCAGCCAGGCGCTCCAGGCCAGCGGCACCACGATCGCGGCGGGCACCAGCGCCAGCAGGCACAGCCCGGCCCGGTCCGGCCCGCGCAGGAACCGCGGCGCCAGCACCAGGCACCCGGCCAGCCAGGGCAGGCTCTGCAGCAGGGCCTTCTTGTGGTAGCCCAGGAACTGCACCGTGCCGTCGGGAAGCTCCTGCAGCAGGTCGGGCCGCAGCACCCCGCGGAAGGCCTGGATATCCACCAGCATCGCCCCGGCGCCGCGCAGCAGGCGCAGCGCATGGGGCTGCAGCGGCGGCAGCAGGCAGATCACGGCCAGCACGGCGGCCAGCCCCAGCACCACGGCAGGCCGGTAGACCGCGCGACGCACCGGCGCGAAGCCCAGCGCCAGCGCCAGCGCCAGCACCATGACGGCGAAGGGCAGCAGCCCCGCGTAATGGACAAGGTCCGGCGCGCCCCCGTCCGCGCCCGAGCGGCCATAGGTGATCGGCGCCAGGCTGCCGAACTTGACGAAGTTGATCGCCGACGCGGCCGCCAGCCCCGGCACCAGTCCGGCGGCGAAGGCGCCGGTGTTGGCCCAGGGCCGGTTTGTGGCCGCCAGCAGCCAGAAGCCGATGGCCGGCGCGGCCAGGATCGCATCGACCCGGAAATGCACCGCGACGCCCAGCGCCAGCCCCGCCGCCAGCGCCCAGCCCGGCCGCTCGCGCCGCCACGCCCGGGCAGCGGCGAGGGTGGCCGTGGCGATGCCGAGCGTGGTCAGCGCATGCGGCCAGACCGCGCCCGCATAGTCGAAGGCGAAGGTGGCGAAGACGAAGACCAGCGCCGCGATCACCGCCAGACGGCGGCTTCCGAACAGCTCGGCCGCCGTGGCCCGGACCAGCCATATGGTGGCGACGGTCGCCAGCGCGTTCAGCAGGAACAGCCCCCGGATGCCGCCCAGCAGATAGAACGGCGCCGCCAAAAACGCCCAGCCGCCGGGATATTGCGGCATCAGCCGGTCGTCCACCGGGCTGGTGAAGCGCAGGTCGAGGCTGGGCGAGTGATAAATCTCGTAGCCATTCCAGATCGCGAAGGACCCCTCGCGCGCCATGGCGTCCACCATGGCGTAATAAACCGCGCCGTCGATCACGAAGACATTCGGCGCCGCGACGAACAGCGCATAGGCCAGGATCAGCGGCCCCGACAGCAGGTAGAGCCACCGCAGGACGCGTCCCTCGGACACCGCGCTATCCGTCTCCCGATCCCGATCCAGCATCCCGCCCCCTGCCATCGGGCTCACTCAAGCAGATTTCCGGATGGGCGGGAAGACCCGCCGGTTCTGCCGGGGCCCAAGCCGGACTCAGACCTCCATCTCGGCCGAGGGGATGATCGGGAAGAACACCCCGCCCGAGGCCACCCCGAACCAGCGCTCGCCATCGACCTCGCGATGCTCGCCGACCTCGACCAGGCGGTAGAAGCTCTTGCGGTCGATCAGCGCCTCCAGCCCGCGCCGGACATGCACGTAAGGCGACGGCTCGCCCGTCTCCGGATCGCGCACCACCCGGATCGGGTTTTCCGGCCCGGCCCGCGTCTCGTCGCCGACATTGGTCTCGAACACCAATGTCCGGGCGCCGCCCGCGCCCTCGGCCCGGAAATCGACCGCCACGAAGGGGGCGTCGTCGACGGTGATCCCGATCTTCTCGACCGGGGTGACCAGATAGTGCTTCCCGTCCTCCAGCTTCAGCACCGAGGCGAAGAGCTTCACCAGCTCCAGCCGCCCGATGGGCGTGCCCAGATACCACCACTGACCGTTGCGGGCGATGCGTATGTCCAGGTCGCCACAATAGGGCGGATTCCACAGATGCACCGGCGGCGGCCCTTTCTTGCCCTTGGTGGCCTGTGATACCACCTTGGCCAGGTTATCGGCGGCGCCCGGGTCCGGCGGCTGCCGGGCGGGCTTCGCCTCCGGATTAATTTCCGTTGCCATTGCGTACCCCTGTTGCCTTTCACATCGCTGACATAGCTTATGGTATGCAAAGCGAAGGCGGATGACACCCCAAAGGGACACGAGGCGCGATGACAGACCCAATTGAGCAGATCGAACAGGCCGGCGAAACGCTGAAAAAGGTCAAGGAGCAGATCGCCCGGCGAATCGTCGGGCAGTCGGACGTGGTCGAGCTGGCGCTGACCTCGATTCTCTCCGGCGGTCATGCGCTGGTGGTGGGCGTGCCGGGGCTGGCAAAGACCCGGCTGGTCGACGCGCTGGGGACCGTGCTGGGGCTGGATACCAACCGCATCCAGTTCACCCCCGACCTGATGCCTGCCGACATCCTGGGCTCGGAGGTGCTGGAGGAGGGCCAGGACGGCAGTCGTGCCTTCCGCTTCGTCAAGGGCCCCGTGTTCACCCAGCTGCTGATGGCCGACGAGATCAACCGGGCCAGCCCGCGCACCCAGTCGGCGCTGCTGCAGGCGATGCAGGAGGGCGAGGTGACCATCGCCGGCCAGCACCTCAAGCTGGCGCGGCCGTTCCACGTGCTGGCCACCCAGAACCCGATCGAGCAGGAGGGCACCTACCCCCTGCCCGAGGCGCAGATGGATCGCTTCCTGATGCACGTCCGCATCGACTACCCGAGCGCCGACGACGAGATCGAGATCCTGCGCCTGGTGCGCAACGAGCAG
>DATHZU010000516.1:0-4458 GCA_035458445.1 Thermohalobaculum sp.
CATGGGCACCGGCAGCACCGGCACGCAGGCGGGTCTGGTCGCAGGGTTCCACGCCAGCGGCCACGATCTGCCGGTCATGGGCGTCAGCGTCCGGCAGCCGCGCGAGCGGCAGATGGCGGCGGTTCATGCGCTGACCTTGAAAACGCTGGAGACGCTGGGCGCCGATCCGATCAGCCTGAACAAGATCCTGGTCGACGACGGCTATGTCGGCGAGGGCTACGGCATTCCCGCCGACTCAACCCTCGAGGCCATCAGCCTGACTGCCCGGCGGGAAGGGATCCTGCTGGATCCGGTCTATTCGGCGAAGGGCATGGCCGGGTTGATCGGGCTGGTGCGCAGTGGCTTCTTCAAACCTCAGGACAGCGTGCTGTTCCTGCATACAGGCGGATCGGCCGCCCTTTTCGCCTACCAGGACCAGATCCTGTCATCGCTCGAACCTTGAGCCCACAGAAAACGGAAAACAACGGAGGAGAAAACCATGAAACTGACTCTGAAATCCCTGACGCTGGCCACGGCGGCGAGCGTCTTCTCGCTGCCGGCCCTGGCCGCCGAAGAGGTGAAGATCGGCGTGCCGTCCTGGACCGGTGCCCAGGCTATCGCCCACCTGCTGGGCGCGGTCGTCGAAATGCGGATCGGCGGCAAGGTCGAATACGTGCCCGGCAACAACGCCACGATCTTCCAGGCGATGGACCAGGGCAAGGGCGACATCGACGTCCATCCGGACGTCTGGCTGCCGAACCAGGAGAGCTTCACCAAGAAGTATGTGGACGAGGCCAAGACCGTCACCCTGTCGTCGAACCCCTATGAGGGCAACCAGGGTTTCTGCGTCTCGAAGAACTTCGCCGAGGCCAACAAGATCACCGACATCGCCGATCTGGGCCGCCCGGACGTGGCCGCGCTGATGGACAGCGACGGCAACGGCAAGGGCGAGATGTGGATCGGCGCGCCCGGCTGGGCTTCGGCCAATGTCAACGAGGTCAAGGTGCGCGACTACGGCCTGATGGACTTCATCGAGCCGATCCGGGCCGAGGAGAGCGTCAAGACCGCCCGCGTCAAGGACAGCATCGCCAAGGGCGAGGGCTATGCCTTCTACTGCTACAAGCCGCACGCGATCTGGTACATGTTCGACGTCGAGATGCTGACCGAGCCGACCTACGATCCGGCGAAATACGTGATGGTGCAGCCCTCGGACGATCCGGACTGGTTCAACAAGTCGATGGTCGCCTCGAAGGACGCGCTGAAGAACGTGCAGATCGCCTGGTCGAACTCGCTTGCCTCGCGCTCGCCCGCCATTGCCGAGTTCTTCTCGAAGTTCGCGCTCACCGCGGACGATGTGAGCGGCTTCGCCTTCGAGATCAGCGGCAAGGGCCGCGACCCGGCGGAAGTGGCCCGCGAGTGGGTCGAGGCCAATCCGGCGCGCGTGGACGGCTGGCTGGGTCTCTGATCCCCGGAACGGGAAAACGCCTTGCGGCACCGGCGATCCGCCGGTGCCGCACCCCGTAACGGATCACCATGCAGGGCCGAGATGCGCGACGACACCGTCATAGAAATCTCCAATGTCTGGAAGATCTTCGGCTCCGATCCCCTGGCCGCGCTGAAGGCGGTCCGGGACGAGGGGCTGGGCAAGGCCGAGGTCCTGGCCCGCTACAACGCAGTGGTCGGCGTCGCCGATGTCACCCTGTCGATCAACCGGGGCGAAATCTTCTGCGTCATGGGCCTGTCGGGCAGCGGCAAGTCCACCCTGGTCCGCCATTTCAACCGCCTGCTGGAGCCGACCGACGGGAAGATCCTGATCGAGGGCACCGATGTGATGGCTCTCGGGCCCAAGGAGTTGCAGAATTTCCGCAACCGCAAGATCGGAATGGTGTTTCAGAACTTCGCGCTGATGCCGCACCGCTCGGTTCTCGACAACGTGGCCATGCCGCTGGAAATCCGGCAGGTCAGCAAGAACGACCGGATGCGCCAGGCTGCCGCGATCCTCGACATCGTCGAGCTGGGGGCCTGGGGATCGAAATTCGCGCATGAGCTTTCGGGCGGGATGCAGCAGCGCGTGGGCCTGGCCCGCGCGCTTGCTGCAAACCCCGATGTGCTGCTGATGGACGAGCCCTTCTCGGCGCTGGACCCGCTGATCCGGCGGCAGTTGCAGGACGAGTTCATCCGCCTGAGCCAGATCCTGAAGAAGACCACCGTCTTCATCACCCACGACCTGGACGAGGCGGTGCGCATCGGCGACCGCATCGCCATCATGCGCGACGGGCGCGTGGTGCAGGTCGGCACCGCCGAGGACATCGTGATGCATCCCGCCGACGACTACGTGGCGGATTTCGTCGCCGGCATCTCGCGGCTGAAGGTGGTGCGGGCCCATGCGGTGATGCAGCCGCTGGACGCCTACCGGGCCGCCAACGGCCCGCTGCCCGCCGACCTGCCCCGGGTCAACGAGGCCGAGACGCTGAGCAATCTGATCAACATGGCGATCGGCACCGAAAGCGCGATCCTGGTCGAGGACGGCGGCAGGGATGTGGGGGTCATCACCCGCGCGGACCTCCTGCGCACCGTGATCGAGGGGACGGAGGTATCATGAGCGACGCCGTGAAGAACCCTCTCGAGGCAACCGACACCGAGGCCGCCCGCGCCTATGCCGCCGAGCGGCGCGAGAACATCCGCACCTTCGTGCGCACCAGCCCGGACTACTACATCCGCAATTTCGACCGGATCGGCGAGAGCTCGCGCTTCACCGCGACATTCAATGCGATGGCGGGCCTGTTCGGCCCGGTCTGGTTCGGCGCCCGGGGGCTGTGGTCCTGGGCCCTGCCCTTCCTGATCATCGAGACGCTGGGCCTGGTGCAGATCGCGCGCGGCCTGTTCGGCGACCTGGCCGCCGATGCCATGGCGCGCATCGCCTCGATCGAAGGCACGCTCGAGCTGCGGCGCCAGCAGCTGGCCGCCGCCATCGAAAGCGGATCGGACAAGGCCGACGTCTACAAACGGACGGTTGAATCCCTGGAAGCAAATATCGGCGGCATCCGCGCCGAGGCCGAGGCGCTGTCCGAGCAAGGCGTCTGGATCGTCATGGACGGCGTTGCGGTCCTGCTGGTCGCCAAGCTGGCGCAGGCGGTGACCGCGAACTGGGCGCTGGAGGCGCGGTTCTCGGAGTGGCTGTCGGACCGGACGGTGCGCTCGGGCCTGCCGGTCTCGCATATGGTGCTCAGCGCGATCTTCATGGCGCTCATCGCAATCGCGGCGATGGTCCATTACAGCTTTCCCGGCCAGTTCACCCTGCTCAGCCATTTCCCCACCGATCCGGACATCCGCCTGACCAGCATCGGCGGGGTCGAGGACCTGATCGCCTGGTGCGTGCGCAACAGCGAGGCCTTCTTCGACGGGCTGACCTTCGGCATTCGGTCGCTGCTCGACGCGCTCGAGGTCATCCTGGTCCAGACGCCGTGGATCGTCATCGCCAGCCTGATCGTGCTGCTGACCTGGCTGACCGCCGGCGTCCGCACGGCGATCTATTCCGGCGCCTTCCTGGCCTATATGGGCCTGCTGGAGTTCTGGGAGGCGGCGATGACCACGCTGGCCCTCCTGGGCACGGCGGCCTGCCTGTCGATCGCGATCGGCATTCCGCTGGGCATGTTCGCCGCGCGGCGGCCACGGTTCTATTCCTTCATCCAGCCGATCATGGACTTCATGCAGACCATGCCCGCCTTCGTTTTCATGGTGCCGGTGATCGCCTTCTTCGGCGTCGGGAAGCCGGCGGCCGTTGTGGTCACGATGATCTTCGGCGGCACGCCGGTGGTGCGCCTGACCGTGCTCGGGCTGCGGGGGGTGCCGGAAAGCGTGCGCGAGGCCGCCATCGCCTTCGGGGCGAACAAGTGGTACCTGCTGACCAAGGTGGACCTGCCGCTGGCCAGCCCGTCGATCCGGGCGGGGATCAATCAGACCATCATGCTGTCGCTGGCGATGGTGGTGGTCGCCTCGCTGATCGGCGCCAAGGGCCTGGGCGAGGACGTGCTGGAGGCCCTGCAATACGCCAATGTGGGCCAGGGAATCCTCGCCGGCTTCTCGATCCTGTTCTGCGCCATGATCCTCGACCGTATCGTGCAGGGCGGCCGCCGATGACACCTCTGGTGCTGGTCCATGGTTTCATGGGCGGCAGCGATCAATGGCACCTCCAGGCCCCGCTCGGCACGGCTCGTCCCATGATCAAGGTCGATCTGCCGGGCTTCGGCCGCAACGCGCAGATGCCGCCGATCGACAGCATCGAGGGCTTCGCCTCGTGGGTCTTGCAGCAACTGCACGACCAGGGCTGCGATCGTTTCGATCTCATGGGTCATTCCATGGGCGGGATGATCGTCCAGGACATGATCAGGCTGGCCCCGGAGCGGGTCCGCAAGCTTGTCCTCTACGGCACGGGCGCGGTGGGCGTTCTGCCGGGGCGTTTCGAGACCATCGAGACAT
>DATHZU010000517.1:0-2884 GCA_035458445.1 Thermohalobaculum sp.
TCCATGCGGACATGCATCAGGGCAACATCCGGATCGGCCCGGCGGGCCAGCTGATCTTGATGGATTTCGGCATTATGGGGCGGCTGGACCCGATCACCCGGCGCCATTACGCGGAAATCCTGTACGGCTTCCTGACCCGCAACTACCGCCGCGTCGCCGAGGTGCATTTCGAGGCGGGCTATGTGCCCGCCGACCGCGATGTCGAGGCCTTTGCCCAAAGTCTGCGCGCCATCGGCGAGCCGATTCACGGCCAGGACGTGTCGTCGATCTCGATGGCGCGGCTGATGGCGCTGCTGCTGGAGACCACCGAGCGCTTCGGCATGGCGACCCGGACCGAGCTGATCCTGCTGCAGCGGACCATGGTTGTGGTCGAGGGGGTCTCGCGCTCGCTGGACCCGCATTCCAACATCTGGGAGGCGGCGCGCCCGGTGGTCGAGGACTGGATCCGGGCCAATCTGGGCCCGGCGCAGATGCTGCGCGATGCCACCGATACGGTGAAGGTGCTGACCCGCCTGGGGCCGCGCCTGCCGGGGCTGGCGCAGGAGCTGGTGATGCTGGCCGAGGAGGCCCGCACTAGGCGCCAGAACCCGCCGCCGCCCGCGGCCGCGCCCGAGGACGAGCGCTGGCCATGGCTGGGCGCCGGTCTGCTGATCGGCTTGGGCCTGGCCTGGCTGGCGCTGGCGATGTGAGGGGGCGCGGCCGGTGATCACCCGGCGGCGCATTCTGGCCGCTGCGGCCGTGGCGGGTGCGACGGCGGTCTATGCGCTGGGCATCGAGCCGGGCTTTCGCCTGACCGTCAAGCATCACCGGATCGCGCCGCCAGGCTGGCCGCGCGGCGCCGGAATGCGAATCGTCGCGCTGGCCGATCCGCATATGGGCGCGCCGCACATGCCGCTGGGGCGGCTCGAGCGGGTCGTCGCCCGCGCATCGACGCTGGGCGGCGACCTGGTGGTGCTGCTCGGCGATTACGAGGCCGGGCACCGCTTCGTCACCGAGAAGGTACCGCTGGCCGACACGGCGCGGGTGCTGGCGCGGCTGGAGGCGCCGCTGGGCGTGTTTGCCATTCTGGGCAATCACGACTGGTGGCACGACCGGGACGCGCAGGCCCGCCGGGCCGGGCCGCCGGAGGCCGGGCGCGCGCTGGAGGCGGCCGGGGTGCCGGTGCTCGAGAACCGGGCGGTCCGGATCGCCGGCGGGCCGGTGCCGTTCTGGCTGTTGGGCCTCGGCGATCAGCTGGCCTTCGGCCGCAACCGCCCCGGCGCCGACGATCTGCCGGGGACATTGGCGCAGGTCGAGGGCGGTGAGCCGGCGATCCTGATGGCGCACGAGCCGGACATCTTCCCGGAGGTGCCGGACCGGGTGGTGCTTACCCTGAGCGGCCACACCCATGGCGGGCAGGTGCGGCTGTTCGGCTATTCGCCGCTGGTGCCCTCGCGCTTCGGGAACCGCTATGCCTATGGCCATGTGCGCGAGGGGCGGCGCGAGCTGGTGGTCTCGGGCGGGCTCGGCTGCTCGATCCTGCCGGTGCGGCTGGGGGTGCCGCCCGAAATCACGGTGATCGACCTGGAATGAGGTCCCCGGGGCCGCTTGCCGGATTTCGCGGCAATCACCGTATTTTTACGCAAAGGGCTTGTTGAAACCGGCGCAAACCGGATATTACATTCATGCCGTGGGTTTTCCTGAATTGCCCCACCGGCGACGATTTGAGCGGGAGCGCGCGTGCAGGACAAGCGGATACTGCTGATCATAGGCGGCGGGATCGCTGCCTATAAGTGCCTTGAGCTGATCCGGCTGATCCGCAAGGCGGGCGGTGCCGTGACGCCGGTCATGACCCGGGCGGCGGCGGAGTTCGTCACGCCCCTGTCGGTGGCGGCACTGGCGGGCGAGAAGCTGCATTCGGACCTGTTCGATCTGACCGCCGAGGCCGAGATGGGGCATATCCAGCTTTCCCGCGTGGCCGACCTGGTCGTCGTGGCGCCCGCGACCGCCGATCTGATGGCGAAGATGGCGGGCGGGCACGCGGACGACCTGGCCTCGACCCTGCTGATGGCGACCGATACGCCGGTTCTGATCGCGCCGGCGATGAATGTGCGGATGTGGAACCACCCGGCGACGCGGCGCAACCTGGCCGCGCTGACGGCGGATGGAATCTCGGTGGTGGGGCCGAACGAGGGCGACATGGCCTGCGGCGAGTACGGGCCGGGGCGGATGGCCGAGCCCGAGGAGATCCTGGCCGCGATCGGGGCGCGGCTGGGCCGGGCCGGGCGGCTGGCCGGACGGCGCGTCATCGTCACCTCCGGCCCGACGCACGAGCCGATCGACCCGGTGCGCTACATCGCCAACCGTTCCTCCGGCGCGCAGGGCTCGGCCATCGCGGCTGCGCTGGACGCGCTGGGCGCCGAGGTGGTGTTCGTGACCGGCCCGGCCACGGCGCCCGCGCCGGTCGGGCCGCAGATCGTGAAGGTCCAATCCGCCCGCGAGATGCTGGCGGCGGTTCAGGCGGCGCTGCCCGCTGACGCTGCCGTCTTCGCCGCCGCCGTGGCGGATTGGCGGGTTGCCAATGCCACGGGCTCGAAGATCAAGAAGGACGGCTCGGGCAAGGTCCCGGCGCTGGAGATGGCCGAGAATCCGGACATCCTGAAGACGGTGTCGCAGCTCGCGCCCGGCAAGCGCCCGGTGCTGGTGGTGGGCTTTGCCGCCGAGACCGACGACGTGATCGCCAACGCGACCGCCAAGCGGGCGCGCAAGGGCTGCGACTGGATCGTCGCCAACGACGTGCGGCCCGAGACCGGGATCATGGGCGGCTCGGAGAATGCAGTGACGCTGGTGACCGCCGCGGGCGCCGAGGATTGGCCGCGGGCCTCGAAGGCCGAGGTGGCGCGCC
>DATHZU010000518.1:0-3442 GCA_035458445.1 Thermohalobaculum sp.
AAGGTCGTCAATGACAACAGCGCCGTCAGTCTCTATCTTGATGCCGATATCTGTCGTCAGCGGTCGGTTATTGGCGATGTAGCCTTCAAAGTCAGGGTCGTCGAAATAGACGGTCATCGCTGCGATAAACGTCCCGTCAACGATCTGGTGCGGGAAGGAACGGCGCGGCGTTAGGACCAACTGAGGGCCGCTCGCGTGGTCGGGCTGAAGTTCGACCAGCCACTCAACCGACCGCAGAATCCGCTCGATCTCTAACTGGTTGGCGTCGGCCTTGCGGCGGATGTTCTCGATCTTGACACTCAGGTCCGAAGCCGGGACACCCGGTTCAAATTTCCAGTTATTGTCGAGGTAGATTCCTTCCGAGGCAATGAAATCGAGGATAAACTCGGTTGGCACGATATAGGTTCCGACCGGCGATCCTTTCCTGCGCACAATGAGCCCTAGCAAGGCGCCGTCTCGGAATGCGCCGCCGCCACTGTAGCCGGCCGCAATCTGCTTGTCCGCCAGGATGTGACCGCGCTCTTCTCCCTGATAGGCCGCTGAAACAGCGAGGTACGGCTTGTACTCAATGACGTTCCCCCTCGGGTCCTTCACGAGGCCGAATCCGGCAAGGCAGAACTCACCGACCTTCACGTCGCCCAAGCTTTGCCGGACGACAGCCGAAAGCGAAGGTCGGTCCGGCAGTTTCGCCAGCTTCAGCAACGCGAGGTCGAGCACCGGGTCGATTCGCTTAATCCGGGCCGAGAGCCAGTTCATGTCATTGCTCCGCTTGACGGAAACCGCCAGCGGATAGGGTTCGGCGATATCTCCCAGAATGAGATGGGCGGCGGTCAGCACATAGCCGTCATAGGTCAGGATAATCCCAGAGCCTTCTCGGTTCTGCCCGTCGACGGAGATTTCGACTACATTTTCTGTGGGCACAAGAGCGCTGCAGTCGATTTCGGATCGGGCGGCCTCAGAAACAAGTAACGAAGAAATCGTCGCCCCAATCGCGACGAGCTTGGCTAAAGGTCGGGTGGAGTTCCTAAAAACCATTTCCACGGAACTTCCTCAACCTCCCACGCATCTTCCATCGTTGCCAACCAGGCAGAAGTAGAACTTGAACTTGTGCACGTTTTTTACCCCCAGAGCGCCTTCGATGGAGGCGAGGGCCAGGAAGGTCAGCTTTCCGGTTCCATCGATTTGGATGACAAATTCATCCTCCCGCTCTCTGAAAGCTGGAAGAAAGTCGCGGTGTTCTGCAATTTCTGCCCGCAGTTTCTCGTGGATTTCGGTCAGATAAGCTAGGATGCCCAAATCATCGAAATTGACTGGGACAGTGGCCGCCGGGAGATAGGTCACCTTCTCCGTCGTGGTCGTGAGGTCCTTGTATTCTCCACTGACTTCCGCGGTGGCAATGAGCGCGGGTATCTTTCCTGCGATCTTTCCGTCGAGGCCGTTCGATTGAGAATAGGTGAGCTCCGCCTTGAACAGCATATACTTGGGCGGCTCTTCCGCATCGAGGCGTTCCTTCATCACTTGAAGGGCGGTTTCAAATTTTTTGGTGATCTTATTTGGATCGAGCAACTGAATTTGGTCTGCATGCGCCACGCTGTCCGGCCAGCCACCGAAACAACCAACCGCCAGCACGAGCCCGAGGAGAAATCGACGTATGATCATGGCCAATCCCACTTTCAAACTATCAATGAAGGATACCGCATCCAGCCCGCGACTTCAACTTTCCGGGTTATCTCCGCCGACCGAGTCATCCAACGACATGTGTTGCACTCTCCACCACCCCGTATTATCCGGGGTCAAATCCAAGGGGCAGCGATGATCCAGACCACTTTCCCCGACCGCGAACTGATGGCGAGCCAAGTCGCCGCCATGCTGCTCGAGATCAAGGCGGTGCATTTCCGCCCCGATCCGCCCTACATGCTGACCTCCGGCCTCGCCAGCCCGGTCTATATCGACTGCCGCAAGCTGATCTCGTATCCGCGCATCCGCTCGGCCTGCATGGACTTCGCCTGCTCGACCCTGATGCGCGACGCGGGCTACGAGCAATTCGACGCGGTGGCCGGCGGCGAGACCGCCGGCATCCCGTTCGCCGCCTGGATCGCCGACCGTCTGGCCCTGCCGATGCAGTATGTGCGCAAGAAGCCCAAGGGCTTCGGCCGCGACGCACGGATTGAAGGAGACATCCGCGAGGGCCAAAGGGTGCTGCTGGTCGAGGACCTGACCACCGATGGCGGCTCGAAGGTCAGCTTCGTCAACGCGCTCCGCGAGGCCGGCGCGGAATGCGCCCACACCATCGTGGTGTTCTATTACGGCATTTTCCCGGAGGTGCCGGAAAAGCTCGCCGAGCAGGGCATCAGGCTGCACTATCTCGCCACCTGGCGCGACGTGCTGGCCGAGGCCCGGCGGGGCAACTATTTCGAGACCGCGGCCATGGACGAGGTCGAGAAGTTCCTCGACAAGCCCCTGGAATGGTCGGCGGCCCATGGGGGGAAGGGGGAGATCTCGATCTGACGCCCTACCGCCGCTCGCGCAGCGGCCAGACCAGCATCGCACCTGCGATCAACACCAGCGCCGCGATCAGGCTGGGGCCCGAGAAGCTGCCGGTCAGGTCCCGCAGCCAGCCGGCGAATGCCGGTCCGAGCATTTGCCCCAGGCCGAAGCTGGCGGTCATCAGCGCCAGGATCGCCCGGCCGTCGCCGCCCGCGCGCCGGACCGCCTCCTGCAGGCCGATGGCGGTCAGGCCCATGAAGGTGCCGCCGAGCGCCGCAGCCGCCAGGGCCAGGGCAAGCGTGCCGGAGGACAGCGCGCTCAGCCCTACCCCCGCCGCCTCGATCAGCATCGCCAGCTGATAGCTTCGGATCGCGCCGAACGCGCTGGCGATCCGGCCCCAGATCAGGATCGAGGGCGCGCCGGTCAGGCCGACGATGACCCACACCAGCGTCTCGGCGCCGCGGCCGCCCGGTCCCTCGCGCAGCATCGCCACGATGAAGGTGGCGGTGATCACATAGCCGAAACCCAGGCACGCATAGGCCAGGACCAACCGCCAAAGCCCGGCGGTCTGCGTCGGGGAAGCCGACGCCACAGCCGCCGCGGGCGGCGCGGTCCGCGGCACCAGGGCCAGCACGGCCACGATTCCCAGGCCGCTCAGCACCCCGCCCGTCAACCACACCTGCTGCCAGGCATCGGCAGCAGCGACCAACGGCGCCGCAATCAGCGCCGAGATGGCGATGCCGATGCCAACGCCGGTAAAATGCAGGCTCGCCAGCATGCCGCCCGCGGCGCGCAGGCGGGCCGCCACCAACGTGGTCGCGAAGACCAAGACAAAGGCGCTGGCCCAACCGCCGATGAATCGTAACACCGCCCAAAGCCAGAATCCCTCGGCGAGGGCCATCGCGCCCGTGGTCGCGGCGCTGGCCGCCAGCGCCGCCAGCAGCCAGATCCAGGC
>DATHZU010000519.1:0-2180 GCA_035458445.1 Thermohalobaculum sp.
GTCCATTGCGTCGTTCCCGGCGGCGGGCTCGCGCCAGACCGCCGGCGCTGGATCGCCTGCCGGCCGCGCTTCTTCCTGCCCGTCCATGTCCTCTCGCGGCTCTATCGCCGGCTGTTCCTCGCCCGGCTCGTCGCGGCGTTCAACGCCGGAGCCCTGCAGTTCTTCGGCGATCTCGCCGGCCTCGCCGAACCTCGCGCCTTCGCGCGCCGGATCGAGGCGCTGCGCAAGACAAACTGGATCGTCTACGCCAAGCCGCCCTTCGGATCGCCCGAACAGGTGCTCGCCTGTCTCGGCCGCTATACCCACCGCGTCGCCATCGCCAACAGCCGCCTCGTGGCCGTCGACGACACCAGCGTCCGCTTCCGCTGGCGCGACTATCGGGACGGGAACAAAGACCAGGTCATGACGCTCGACCCCCTCGAGTTCATCCGCCGTTTCCTCTTGCACGCCCTTCCGGACGGCTTTCACCGCATCCGCCATTACGGCTTCCTCGCCAATGGCTGCCGCAAGGCGAGGCTCGCGCTGATCCGGTCACTGCTCGCTCAGCCGGCGCCGGAACCGGTCGTCCGCGACGGCAACTATCGCGACCGCCTGCGCGTTCTCTTCGGCGTCGATCTCGATCGCTGCCCCTGTTGCGGCGGGCCCATGCGCATCGTCGACCATCTGCCGCGCCTGCCGCCGGCCGCGCGAGCGCCGCCATGAGCGTCACCCTTTGCGCCGCAATCGGTCCTCCAGCCCACGCCCCACCACCGCGCGGCGTCAACGGTCGATGCACGCTCGCCAGCCGGGAACCCGTGCCTCATCCCGCCACGCGTCGGCAGCTCGCGCCCAAAATCGCCCCGACCCGCCCTGCCGCACCCGCACCAGCGCATTGCGACCACGGTGCCGGCCGCTCCCGGCCGGCGCGTATGGTCGGCGCCCCGCTACAATCCCCATAGCCCACGACCTCGGCCCGCGCCTTCGTTCAATCCGGCTTCAATGAGGTCGCAACGCGCCTGACAACGCGCCGCGACCTCACAGAACCCTCCAGATTCACGGCGTGTCTCGAAGGGGTTATGGTCTGCTCCAATCATAAACGGAGGCAGGCATGGCACATGTGGCGGAGCATCTCAGCCTGGCTGAGCTGCAGGCGGGATATCGGGCGAGCGGAGACGCGACGCTGGCGCGGCACTTCCAGGTGATCTGGCTGCTGGCGCAGGGGCGGAGCTGTTCGGAGACGGCGGCGCTGACGAGCTTCGCGCGGCGCTGGGTGGAGCAGTTGCTCGCCCGCTACAATGCCTTCGGGCCGTCGAGCCTCGGCGATCGGCGGCGGGGCAATGGCGCGAAGCCGACGCTGCTGACGCCGGAGATGCTCGGCAAGCTGCGGGAGCGGGTGAAGACTCCGCCCGACGACGGTGGGGTCTGGACCGCGAGGAAGGTGGCGGAGTTCATGGCGGCCGAGCTTGGGCTCGCGCGCGTCGCGGAGCAGCGCGGCTGGGAGGCGCTGCGGGCGATCGAGTGGACGCTGCAGCGCCCGCGGCCGCGCCACGTGCGGGTGGCGACCCCCCAGGAGCAGGCGGCTTTTAAAAAAACCTCGCCGCGGCGGTCGCCGAGGAGGCGGAGCGCCATCCCGGCGCGGTGATCGAGACCTTCGCCACCGCTGCTGATCTGGGCGAGCACCGCATCGGGCTGAAGCCGATCCTGCGCCGGGTCTGGGCGCCGCGCGGCGACCGCCCCGTCGCCGTCGGCCACCACCGCTACGAATGGCTCTATGTCATCGCCGTCGTCTCGCCCGCCACCGGCGAGAGCTTCTGGTATCTCTCCACCGGCATCGACAAGGAGCTCTTCGAGGAAGTGCTCGCGCTCTTCGCCCGCGAGGCCGGCGCCGGGCGCGACCGCATCATCCTGCTCGTGCTCGACGGCGCCGGCTGGCACACCGCTCCCGGCCTTGCCGTGCCGGAAGGCATCCGCCTCGTCTATCTTCCGCCCTACACTCCGGAACTGCAGCCCGCCGAGACCCTCTGGGTTCGCGTCGACGAGCCCATCGTCAACAAGCACTTCGAGACCCTGGCCGATCTCGATGCCGCCGTCGCCACGCAGTGCGTCGCCCTCACCCACAACCGCGACCTCGTCCGCGGACAGGCCGGATTCCACTGGTGGCCAAATCGGATCGCTCCGATCTAATCAACCGGAATTGGTAT
>DATHZU010000520.1:0-5160 GCA_035458445.1 Thermohalobaculum sp.
AACCGGTAGAGCTGGTTCAGCACCACATCCGGCGTCGCGTCGCGCTTGAGCTCGATCACCACGCGCACGCCCAGCCGGTCGGACTCGTCCTGGACGTGGGCAATGCCTTCGACCTTCTTCTCGCGGGCCAGCTCGGCGATCTTCTCGATCATCGAGGACTTGTTCACCTGGTAGGGGATCTCGTCGACGACGATGGCGAAGCGGTCCTTGCGGATTTCCTCGATCCGGGTCTTGGCGCGCACGATCACCGAGCCCCGGCCGGTGGAATAGGCCTTCCGGGCCCCGGACTGACCGAGGATGATGCCGCCGGTGGGGAAGTCGGGCGCCGGCACGATCTCCATCAGCTCGAAGATCGTCATCTCCGGGTTCTCGATCAGCGCCAGGGTGGCATCGATGATCTCGCCCAGATTGTGCGGCGGGATGTTGGTGGCCATGCCCACCGCGATGCCGGCGCCGCCATTGACCAGCAGGTTCGGGTAGCGCGCCGGCAACACCACCGGCTCGCGGTCCTTGCCGTCGTAGTTGGCCTGGAAGTCGACCGTGTCCTTGTCGATATCGGCCAGCAGCATCTCGGCCGACTTGGCCATGCGCACCTCGGTGTAGCGCATGGCCGCCGGGTTGTCGCCGTCCATCGAGCCGAAGTTGCCCTGCCCGTCCAACAGCGGCAGCCGCATCGAGAAGGGTTGCGCCATGCGCACCAGGGCATCGTAGATCGCGCTGTCGCCATGGGGATGGTACTTACCCATCACGTCGCCGACCGGGCGGGCGGACTTGCGGTAGGCCTTGTCCCAGCTGTTGCCGGTCTCCTGCATGGCGTAGAGGATGCGCCGGTGGACCGGCTTCAGGCCGTCGCGCAGATCGGGGATGGCGCGGCTGACGATCACGCTCATGGCGTAATCCAGATAGCTGCGCTTCATCTCCTCCTCGACCGCGATGGTCGGGCCGTCATGGGCCTGGCGATGGGGCTGACCGGGGTCTTCGCCGCCGTCTTCGAACTCGTTGTCGTCGCTCACACTCGGCTCCCGGCCTCGCCCCTGCGGGCTGCATGTTTTTCTGAGGCGCGAGTATAGGGCAGGCCCTGCGGCGGGGCAATCCAAACCCCGATATTTGGGGGCTTCCGACGGGCTGAAACACAACTATCTGTGGGTTTGTGGATGCCCGGCCTTGTGCATCTGTGCCGCAGGCGCCGATTGCACTATGATCGAGGCACGAGCGCAGCCGGGGAAGGAGCGATCATGGCCGGAGAGGCAGCCGGGACCGGCCCGGACAGGCAGGAATACAGCGCCGCCGAACTGGGCGCGATCGCGCATCTTTACCGCGGCGAGGTCTACCGCTCGACGATCTGGCGCTCGCGGCTGGACAACACCACCAACTGGGCCGTGGTGACGACCGGGATCGCGCTGTCGCTGGTGTTCGCCGATTCCGCCGCCTCGCCGCTGCCGCTGATCCTGGTGGGACTGCTGGTCGCGGTGTTCCTGGCCTTCGAGGGGCGCCGCTACCGCTACTTCAACGTCTGGCGCGCGCGCTGTCGGCTGATCGAGACCGACGTCTATGCGCCGCTGCTGCGCGGCGAGGGCGTGAAGATGGACGGCAGGTGGAACACGCTGCTGTCCGACGACTATCTGCGGCCGCAGTTCCACATCAGCTATGCCCGCGCGGTGGGGCGGCGGCTGCGCAAGAACTACGCCTATATCCTGACTGTCCAGGCGGTCTCGTATTACGGCAAGCTGGTGATCCATCCGCAGCCGCTCGACAGCCTGGAGCAGCTGTTCGAGCGCGCCGCCATCGGCCCGGTTCCCGGCCTGGCCGTGATCCTGGCGGGGGTCGTCTTCCATGGCGGCTGGGTCGCGTTGGCGATGGCCACGCTGCAGATCGAGAAGCGCCACCGCAAGAAGGGGACGCTGACCTCGATCGCCTGAGCCGCCGCGCGCGCCCGGGTTACAGCCCCTGCACCTTCCGCGACGACAGTATCTGCGCCAGGTTCTCGCGCAGCATCTTCTCGTACTCGGCGCGGAAATAGGCGACCGCCTGCTCGTCCACGTCGCCGGGTTCCAGCCCCTCGGCCTGGGCGAAGAAGGCGTTGAAGCGGGCGGTCGCGAACATCATCGCGGCGCTGACCTGGCCCAGCGGCACCTCGCCCGCCATGGCGTTGGCGACCGCGAGGAAGCGGTCGGCCCGGTCCATGAAGGCGCGGGTATCGGCGGGGTCGTCGTTGCCGGTTCCAGCCATGGTCAGAACGGGATCTCGTCGTCCATGCCACCGCCGCCACCGCCGCCGGGGCCGCCGCGGTCGTAGCCGCCGCCGCCCGAGCCGCCGCCGAAGTCGTCACGGCCGCCACCGCCGCCGCCGCCGTCCTGCCGGCCGTCGAGCATCGTCAGCTCGGACCGGTAGGGGCGCAGCGCCACCTCGGTGGTATAGCGGTCCTGGCCGGACTGATCCTGCCACTTGCGGGTCTCGAGCTGGCCCTCGACGTAGATCTTCGAACCCTTGCGCAGGTATTGCTCGGCGACCTTGATCAGCGGATCGGAATAGATCGTCACGCGGTGCCATTCGGTGCGCTCGCGCCGCTCGCCGCTCTCGCGGTCCTTCCAGGTTTCGGACGTCGCCAGCCGCAGGTTGCACACCCGCCCGCCGGAGGGGAACGACCGCACCTCCGGGTCGGCTCCCAGATTTCCTATCAGAATGACCTTGTTCACACTGCCCGCCATGCCCGAGACCTCCTTGCGCGCGAATCCTCTGTTTGGCCGCACATTAACGGCGCTATCGGTCACAGGCCAGATCGATGGTTAAGCTGCGGTTAAAACCGCCGATTGCGGCCCGATTTGGCCGCCGAAGCCTATGGCGCGGCCGCGCGATTGTGTAAGCTCCCGATTCCCGGCCCCCTGATGCGCGGCGGCCGCCACAATGAGAAACGAAAAACGACCGGGAGGATCGGGATGACAAGATGCATCGCAGTGCTCGGGGCCGCGGGCTCGGGCAAATCGACGCTGGTCGACAGGCTCTGCGGGCTCGAAGGCGGCAGCGCTCCGGCCGCCACCGCCTACGAGACCCGCGCGGCCCGCTTTACCTTCATCGGCGACGACTGGACGGCGCTGGACTGCCCCGGCTCGCTGGAATTCCTGCAGCAGTCCATGGACGCCCTTCTGGCCGCGGACGCGGCGGTGATCTGCGTCTCGCCCTTGCCCGAGCAGGCGGTTCTGGCGGCGCCCTATATCCGGCTGGCGGAATCCGCCGGAGTGCCGGCCTTCCTGCTGATCAACCGCATCGACGAGGCCGAGGCCGGCGCGCGGGACATCATCGAGGCCCTGCAGGGCTATTCCAAGCACCCGGTGGTGCTGCGCCAGATCCCGATTCGCGAGAACGACAAGATCGTCGGCGCGGTGGACCTGGTGTCCGAGCGCGCCTGGCGCTACCGCGAGGGCCAGCCATCGGACCTGATCGAGATTCCCGACGATCTGGCCGAACGCGAGCACGAGGCCCGCGAGGTGTTCCTGGAAAGCCTGTCGGACTATGACGACTGGCTGATGGAGGAACTGATCGAGGACCGCGCCCCGGCCACCGGCCCGATCTACTCGATCTGCGCCCGGGTGCTGCAGGAGGGCGCCGTGACCCCGGCCTTCATCGGCTCGGCGGCGCATGGCAACGGCATGTTCCGGCTGATGAAGGCGCTGCGCCACGAGACGCCGGGGGTCGAGGCCCTGGCCGGGCGGCTGAACGGCGCCCGGGCAGCGGTGGTTCTGGCGCGGCACCGCAAGCATGTGGGCATGACCGCCTACATCCGGGCCATCGCCAATCTCAAGCCGGGCGACACCCTGGGCGGCGACGCGCTGGGGCCGCTGACCACCGTGGGCGACGCCAAGACGAGCCCGGTGGCCGAGGCCAAGGCCGGCGACGTGGTCGCGGCGATCAAGTCGGACCACCTGCGCTCGGGCCACCTCTATGCCGATGGCGAGGTCGAGACGCCGGGCTGGCACCGGGCGCTGACCCCGGTCTTCCATGTCGGTCTCAAGGCTCAGAACGACCGCGACGATGCCAAGCTCAGCGAAGCGCTACACAAGCTGGCGGTCGAGGACCTGAGCCTCAGCGTCTCGACCGATGCCGAGACCGGCGCCCACGTGCTGGCGGGCCAGGGCACGCTGCATCTGCGCCGCGCCCGCGAGACGATGGCCGAGGACCTGGGTGTGGCCACCGTCGAGGCCGCCATCGCGCCGACGCTGCGCGAGACCATCACCAAGTCGGCGGACGTGCATTACCGGCACAAGAAGCAGACTGGCGGGGCGGGGCAGTTCGCCGATGTGAAGCTGAAAGTCGGCCCCTCGGCCCGCGGCGAGGGCTTTAGCTTCGAGCAGACCATCCATGGCGGCTCGGTGCCGAGGAACTACTTCCCGGCGGTCGAGAACGGCGCCAAGGACGCCACCGAGCGCGGGCCGCTGGGCTTCCCGGTGGTGGATGTCCACGTCAACCTCTATGACGGCCAGTACCACAACGTCGACAGCTCGGACATGGCGTTCCGGATCGCCGCCCGCGGCGGCGTGCGCCAGGCGCTGGAGGAGGCCTCGCCGGTGCTGCTGGAGCCGGTCTACGACGTGCGCTTCTCGGTGCCCTCGGTCTATACCGGCTCGCTCAATCCTCTGGTCTCGTCGCGGCGCGGCCAGGTGATGGGCTTCGACCGCGAAACCGACGCCGAGGGGTGGGACCTGTTCCGCGCCCAGCTGCCGGGCACGGCGCTGGAGGGGCTGATCGCCGACCTGCGCTCGATCACCCAGGGGGTCGGCCGCTACGAAGCGGAGTTCAGCCACTATCACGAGGTCTACGGCAAGGACGCCGAGCAGATGGTGCAGAAACGGGCCGAGATGCTGGCGGAGGCCTGAGGATGGGGTGAAGCCCCATCCTGCCGCCCGCCGCGCAGGCCTTCTCAAGGTTGAGAAGGGGGTCAAGACGTTGTGATCAAAGGATTTTCGCAAAACGGGGTGTGAGACGGAGTGTGAGAAAGGGGCGTGGGGCGGGTTTTCAACCCACCCTTCGAGGTGCCGCGCGGTGAAGGGTGGGGTGAAACCTTGCCCTGCGGATCGCCCGAGAAATTGATGAGATTTCGGCTGCGACGAACACGCTCGGTTGACGAATTCGGACCCCGGTCACCATCCTTCCAGGGGAAGCCGC
>DATHZU010000521.1:0-22598 GCA_035458445.1 Thermohalobaculum sp.
TATCTCGTTCAGGAGGTCAGCGCCGAGGGGCCAGGCACACTGGACGAGATGATCGAACTCCTCCGGCCGAATTTCGCGATCGTCACGGCGGTCGGACTCGATCACTACAAGGCCTTTCGGACCCACGAGGCGGTGGCCGCCGAGAAAGGAAAGCTGGTCGAGCGGCTGCCCGCGGACGGCGTGGCGATCCTCAATGCGGACGACCCGAATGTCATTGGGATGGCCAGCCGGACCTCGGCTCGCGTTGTTTCCTACGGCCTCTCCGAAAATGCCGATATCCGGGCCCTCGATGTCTCGTGCATCTGGCCGGAACGCCTGACCCTGACAGTCGCGGCGCTCGGACAAACCAGGCGCATCGAGACCGGGCTGTTCGGCACCCAGTTCACATCGTCGGTGCTTGCCGCCATTGCGACGGCGCTGCAGCTCGGATTGTCGCTGGACGAGTGTGCCGAGCGTCTCGGCAGCGCATTGCCACTCTATCAGCGGATGTCGATCCATCCGCATCCGAGCGGAGCGTGGTTCATTGCCGACACCTACAAGGCGCCGGCTTGGAGTATCAATGCCAGTCTCGCGGCTCTCGAGGGGGCCAGCGCTCCGCGCCGGACGGTGGTTATCGGCACGATCTCGGACGTCAGAGGCGATGAAAGCCGGCTTTACGAACGCGCGGGGCGTTCAGCACTGGAAGTGGCTGACAGGGTGATATTCGCCGGCGAGAAATCCTCGCGCGCCCGCAAGCTTAAAAACGGTGACGATGCCGACCGGGTGATGCTGTTCCCGGTGTTTCTCGACCTGGTGAAATGGCTCGACGAGAACCTGGTCGAGGACGAAGTGGTGCTCCTCAAATCGGGCACCAACCACCTCGAGCGTTTGTTCCTGTTTCCGAAATACGGCGTTTATTGCGCGCTCGACAATTGCACGTACAAAGGCTCCTGCATCAAATGCGAGGTCACGAATGATGTCGCGGGCCTGCGGAATGCAACGAAGGAGAAGATCTTGCTGCATGGACCGGACGTCGGCCGCCCGTGAATGCACGCAGTCGATGCAACGGTGTCTTTGCTGCCACATCGCGCATTGGAGACGCCTGGAATGGCGGAGAACAACGCCCGGATTGGTCCCGGCAGGTGACATAGTGGGCTGGCAAGCGACGGCAATTCCTCGCGAGTCCCGATCGGCAGAGTATGGCGGTCCGAGCGTGGTCGCGCGACGTTTGGTGCGCCGGAATCTCTTGAAATCGCACGAATTCAACCGGTTGTCCCCCTGCACGCATGTGTGCATCCGGGGAGGGGGCGCGGTCTCCCGCGCCCCCCTCAGGCCGGGTCAGCCCTTCAGGGCCTTGTTCAGGTTCTGGTCGACCTTGTCGAGGAAGCCGATGGTCGACAGCCACTTCTGGTCCGGGCCGACCAGCAGCGCCAGGTCCTTGGTCATGTAGCCCGCCTCGACGGTCTCGACGCAGACCCGCTCGAGCGTCTCGGCGAAGTTTGTCAGCGCCGCGTTGCCGTCCAGCTTGCCGCGGTGCTTCAGACCGCCGGTCCAGGCGTAGATCGAGGCGATGGAGTTGGTCGAGGTCTCCTTGCCCTGCTGGTGCTGGCGGTAGTGGCGGGTCACGGTGCCGTGGGCGGCCTCGGATTCCACCACTTTGCCGTCCGGGGTCATCAGGATCGAGGTCATCAGCCCCAGGCTGCCGAAGCCCTGGGCCACGGTGTCGGACTGCACGTCGCCATCGTAGTTCTTGCAGGCCCAGACGAAGCCGCCGTTCCATTTCATGGCACAGGCCACCATGTCGTCGATCAGCCGGTGCTCGTAAGTGATGCCGGCCTTCTTGAACTGGTCGGCGAACTCGTTGTCGAACACCTCCTGGAACAGCTCCATGAAGCGGCCGTCATACTGCTTGAGGATGGTATTCTTGGTCGAGAGGTACACCGGCCAGCCGAGGCTGAGGCCGTAGTTCATCGAGGCCCGCGCGAAGTCGCGGATCGAGTCGTCGAGGTTGTACATCGCCATTGCGACGCCGGAGGAGGGCGCGTCGAACACGTCGCGCTCGATTACCTGGCCATCGGCCCCGACGAACTTGATCGACAGCTTGCCGGCGCCCGGGAACTTGAAGTCGGTGGCGCGGTACTGGTCGCCGAAGGCGTGGCGGCCGATCACGATCGGCCGGGTCCAGCCCGGCACCAGGCGCGGCACGTTCTTGCAGATGATCGGCTGGCGGAACACCACGCCGCCCAGGATGTTGCGGATGGTGCCGTTCGGCGAGCGCCACATCTGCTTCAGGCCGAACTCCTCGACCCGGCCCTCGTCGGGGGTGATGGTGGCGCATTTAACGCCGACGCCGACTTCCTTGATCTTGTTGGCCGAGTCGATGGTGATCTGGTCGTTGGTGGCGTCGCGGCTCTCGACCCCCAGATCGTAATACAGCAAATCAATGTCGAGATAGGGCAGGATCAGCTTCTGCTTGATGAAGTCCCAGATGATCCGGGTCATCTCGTCGCCGTCGAGCTCGACGACCGGGTTGGCTACCTTGATTTTCGACATGTATGGTTCTCCCCGAACTGCGCTGATATGGGTTTCGCGGCGGGTTATACCGGGGTTGATGCGGCGCAGCAACGCGACTCATTGGCCTTTTTTTGCGACATGGCGGAGGCTGGATGACCGGCTGGAGAAACTCGGCGAGGCGGCTGCGCATGGGGCTGGCGACACTGCTGGCAGGCCAGCCGCAGGGTTTCTTCACGCCCTACCGCTACGCATCACAGGTTGCTCCACTGGGGCCTTACCCGGCGCTGGAGCAGGTGTTTCGCGCCGCCGAGGCGGAACTCTCCGCCGTGCTCGACGAGATCGACGCCCATGCCGCGCGCCTCGCCGGGTTCGACGGGCCGCCGCCCGAGCCGCGCTGGGGCCAGAGCTGGTTTCCGCGCCTGGACGGCGCTGCCGCCTATGCGCTGGTCCGCCGTCACCGGCCGCAGCGCATCGTCGAGGTCGGCTCCGGCCACTCGACCCGGATGCTGGCACGTGCGGCGCTGGATGCCGGCGGCGGGACGCGGATCACTTGCATCGATCCGGAGCCGCGCGCCGCCCTGAAGGGGCTGGACGTGGACTGGGTCCGGCGGGTGCTGAGCCCGGACGACGTGGCGCTGTTCGCGACGCTGCGCCCCGGCGACATAGCCTTCTTCGATTCCTCGCACATCCTGTGGCCCGGCACCGATGTGGACATGATCCTGAACCGCATCCTGCCGGTGCTGGCGCCGGGCGTGCTGGTCCATATCCACGACGTGACGCTGCCCGATGCCTATCCCGAGGCATGGGCCTGGCGCGGATATACCGAGCAGTTGGGGTTGGCGGGCTGGATCTTGGGCGGGGCGGCGGCGCTGGTGTTCTCCAGCACCTATGCGCTGACCCGGATGGGCGCAGACACACGACCCGCCATTGCGGCATTGCCGCTGCCGGAGGGTGCGCTCGAGACCAGCCTTTGGATGCAGAAGACGTAACACAAGCCCCCACGCCATTCGGCACGGCGGGGCAGCATCATGGGAAGCGGAATTTCAAGCCCCGGAGACCACGCCCGGCGCCGGGCCGTTTCAGCCCTTGCTCATGCTGTCGATGCGATCCTGGAGATCGGAGACCTGCTGTTCGAGCCTGTTCATCGAACTTCCGAACCGGACGACGAAGAAGCCGAGCGCCCCAATCGCGACGACCAGAATCAACATCGGCAAAGTTGAAGCATCCATCCCTCGGTACCCCTTTTGGTTGTGCAGATAAAACAGCATACCATATCTTGTCGTCGCATGCACCATGAGACAACCTCTGCGGGTGAAGATTGCTGCCCCGATAAGCGGCGGTCGCCAGGGTTGCCGGCCCGGCGATCCCGGGTTTGCATTGCCCCGGCGGTTGCCAAGCCCCGTCGCGCGCCGTAAAGCCCCGGCGGGATAGCCCTGCGAGAGAGACACGATGTCCGGAACCGATCGCACCAAGGCCGCGGACTGGTCGCCCGAGGGGCCGGTCTCGATCCTCGTCGAGCCGCAGATGGGCGAGAACATCGGCGCCGCCGCGCGGGCGATGTGGAACTTCGGGCTGAGGCAGATGCGGATCGTGAACCCGCGCGACGGCTGGCCCAACCCCGCCGCGGTTGCGATGGCCAGCGGTGCGGGCGGCCTGCTGGACGAGGCGCGGGTCTTTGCCACCACGGCCGAGGCGGTGGCCGACCTGCACATGGTCTATGCGACCACCGCGCGGCCCCGCGAGATGGCGAAGAACGTCATGACGCCGGAGCGCGCCATGGCCCATGCGCGCGAGCTGGTGGCCAACGGCAAGCGGGTCGGCATCCTCTATGGCCGCGAGCGGACGGGGCTGGAGAACGACGACGTGGTCCGCGCCAACGCCATCGTCACGGTGCCGGTCAACCCGGCCTTCGCCTCGCTGAACCTGGCGCAATGCGTGCTGCTGATGAGCTACGAGTGGCGGCGCCAGCATGACGAGACCCCCGCCGAGGTGCTGTCCGCGGGCAAGTCCGAGCCGGCGCTGTCGGGCGAGGTGGACCGGATGCTGGACCATCTGGAGGCCGAGCTGGAGGCGGCCAACTTCTTCTGGCCCGCCCACAAGAAGCCCTCGATGGCGGCGAACCTGAGGAACCTGTTCCGCCGGGCGCCCCTGACCGACCAGGACGTGCGCACCCTGTGGGGGGTGGTCCGGGCCCTGGCCGAGGGGCCGAGGCGGCGGGGGTGAGAACGAGGGTGTGCAAGCTTGCACACTCATTTAACCTATTGATATAAAACGATTTCGAAAAAATTCCCCCTGTGCACACGGGCTTGACCGGAGGCTGCGGCCGCGTCTAGCCTGATCCCGAGGGAGCGGCCCATGGATTTGCGCGATTACTTCATCAGCCATAACTCCGCCGACATGGCTTATGCCGAGGCGATCAACACCGCGTTGCGGAACGCGGGATATCAAACCCATTTCGACGGCACCGATTGCCCGCCCGGCACCAATATCCCGATCTGGATGAACCGCGCGCTGGCGGACAGCCGTCAGGTGCTGGCGCTGTGCTCGCCCGACTACTTCAAGGATCAGGCGGTCTTTTCGCTGATGGAGATGATGGCGGCGGTCTGGGGCGATCCGGACGGCAGCAAGGCGCGGCTGGTGCCGGTCGAGATCGCCTCCTGCACTTACCCGCCGCTGATCGCGACGCTGGCGCGGATCGGGATCAAGGGCATGACCCCGGACGCGGCGGCGGCGGCGCTGTTGAAGCGGCTGGCCGAGGTGGAGGAGACCAAGCGGCGCGAAAGCCTGCGCGCAGCGGAGGCGGTGCCGGAGGTCTTCTACGTCCCGCGCCCGCGCAGCCCCGAATTCTCGGGCCATTTCGAGACGCTGGGCAAGCTGCACCAGACCCTTGCGGCGGGCCACAACGCCGCCGTCAGTCAGGCCATTGCCGGGCTGGGGGGCATCGGCAAGACCACGCTGGCGGCGGAGTATGCCCACCGGTTCGGGACGCGCGGGCGCTATGGCGGGGTCTGGTGGGTGGCCGCCGAGTCGGAATCCGGCATCGTCCAGGGGCTGGGCGATCTGGCGAAGCGGCTGGGTCACCCCGAATCGAACGACCTGCCCGCCATGGCGCGCTGGGCGCTGGAGCGGCTGGCGCAGCAGGCCCAGCCCTGGCTGCTGATCTATGACAACGTGCCCAATGCCGACGGGCCGCGCTATCGCCTGCCCTCGGGCGAGACCGGGAGCTGGCTGCCGCAGGGATCGGCCCGGGTGCTGATCACCTCGCGGGTGCAGGACTTCACCGGGCTGGCCCAGGTGACCCGGCTGGACGAATGGGACCTGGCCACCACCGCCGACTACCTGCTGCGGGTCACCGGGCGCGCCGACCGGGAGGGGGCGGAGGCGCTGGCGGCGAAGCTGGGCGGTCTGCCGCTGGCGGCGGACCAGGCGGCGGCGTTCCTGAAGGGGCGGCCGGGGATCGGGTTCGCGCAATATGGCGAAGACCTCGACCGGCTGCTGGACCGGGCGCGCGAGCCGGGCAACCGTGGCGCCTATCCCGAGACCGTCTTCGCCACCCTGGTCAAGTCGCTGGAGGTGCTGCCGCAGGCGACCCAGGACCTGCTGTGCCTGCTGGCCTGGCTGTCGCCGGACGGGGTGGACGAGTCGTTGTTGATCGCGGCCGCGAAGCAAACGGATTTCCTGCCCAACCCACTGGGCGCTGCGCTGCGTGACGACTTCGCACGGGCCGATATGATCCGCCCGGCGCTCGGCCTGTCGCTGATTAAGGCCGCGGAGGACCCAGTCTGGGGGCAGGTGCTGATCCTCCACCGCGTCGTGCAGGCGGTACTGCGGGCCTGGCAGCGCACCGAGGAAAGGGTGGGCTGGGATGTCTGCTCTGCCGAGATAATCGACCGTGCTTTCCCGGGTGGAAAGGTCAACCCGCGCGATACGCCGGTAGTTTGGCCTGTGTGCGCCCGCTTGTCTCCGCAGGTTCTCACTCTGACGAACCATGATACCTTCGCGGACGAATGCAATGGTAAGTTGAGCCGATTATTGAACCAGGCGGGGCTGTTTTTGATGTCCCGCGGTGATACCCACGGTGCTATTGTCGCATTTGAACGTTCTGCCGCGCTGGCGGAGAGATTTTTCGGTGCTGACCACCCTAAACGATGCGCTGTTCTCGGAAATTTGGCGGATGCTTATACCGACGCTGGCTATCTTGACCGTGCTGAAGAAACGCACGAATGGGTGCTAAATGTGGAGCAGAATCGGCCGTCTGCGAACCTCCCAACGCTGGCTATCAGTTGTTTAAATTTTGGCAAGCTCTATTGGAGGCGTGGCAAGTACAATCAAGCAGAGTCACTAATAATTCGTGCAATGGAAATAAACACGACTACTTTTGGCAAAAATTCAGTGCAATATTCAAGAGCTGCCGGCGCGTTGGGGATGCTGTATGACGATTGGGCGGAGCAGCCGGGCGAAGAATGGCGTCGAGCGGAAGCGGAGAATTTGAAAGACGAGGCACTGCAGATAGCGCGCGCGATGCTCGGTGAGAGGCACCCAGACGTATCTCATTGTCTTTCCAGCCGCGCCATCCTCGCAGAGCGAAAAGGAGATGCGGCGCTTGCAGCGGCGCTGGAGTTGCGGGCAGTAGCGATCATGAATTCGCTCCAGAGGTTGGAGCACTGGAGTACCCAGAACATGGTCAATCATCTATTCCACTGTTGGGAGCAGATTGGGCAGCGGGATAAGATTTCACGGCTAAACGACGTGCTTCGCCCCGAAATCGAAGCTGTCGAGGCGGCAATGTGGAGTTGGGTGGCTAAGGACCCGGAGAATCGGAGTTTCGGCCCGCCGCCCGTACGTCTCGACGTTCAGGTCAAGAGGCTGGGCGACGCTCAATGATTTTTGCACGTCCCTCCGCCTGAGACGCCTTGCCGCTTGTCCGTCTCCTGCCCGGCGGCTAAGTCTGGCGCGTGACAGGGCGCCGGAGCCGGGACATGAGCAAGCGAGCGATCTTCGAGGATGTGGGCGGGGGCAAGGCGCAGGCCCCGGCCGCGGCTCCCGTGAAGCAGCGTGAGGCGCGGGGGGCCATCGCGCTGTGGCTGCTGGCGCTGGCCTTGCTCACCGCCGTCATGGTGCTGGTGGGCGGGCTGACCCGGCTGACCGACAGTGGCCTGTCGATCACGGTCTGGGACCCGGTGATGGGGGCGCTGCCGCCGATGGGCGAGGCGGGCTGGCAAGCGGCCTTCGAGGCCTACAAGTCCACCACCGAGTTCCAGGAGCAGAACCACTGGATGACGCTGGCGGACTTCAAGCCGATCTTCTGGTGGGAGTGGGGGCACCGGTTTCTGGGCCGCAGCATCGGCCTGGTCTGGCTGGCCGGCTTCCTGGGCTTCTGGCTGTCGGGCCGCATCCCGGCGGGCTGGACCGGGCGGCTGGTGCTGCCGGGCGCCCTCGGCGGGCTGCAGGGGGCGGTCGGCTGGTGGATGGTGGCCTCGGGCCTGACCGGGCGGCTGGACGTGGCGTCCTACCGGCTGGCGCTGCATCTGGGGCTGGCCTTCGTGATCCTGATGGTGCTGCTGTGGCTGGCATTCCGCATCCGGCTCGACGAGGTGGCGCTGCTTCAGGCGCGCCGCCGCCGGCTGCCCGCGCTGATGGGGGTGGCGGGCGCGCTGACGGCGCTGGTGTTCCTGCAGATCCTCGTCGGCGCGCTGGTCGCCGGCATCGATGCGGGCCGCGGCTATGTGGACTGGCCGCTGATGCAGGGGCAGTTCCTGCCGGACGAGAGCTTCGAGATGACGCCCCTGTGGGTCAATTTCTTCGAGAACCCGGCGCTGGTGCAGTTCATCCACCGGATGCTGGGCTATCTGGTGCTGGCCTTCGGCATCGTCTTCGTGATGCGGACCGCCCGCTCCGGCCATACGGCCGTGCGCAACCTGGGCCGCTGGACCGGGGTGGCGATCCTGGGCCAGGTGCTGATCGGGATCGTCACCGTGATGCACGGCTCGCCCCTGGAGATCGCAATCCTGCACCAGGCCGGGGCGCTGGCGGTGGTCGGCGTGCTGATGCGCACCAAGTTCGAGATCGTCTATCCGGCCGAGCAGCGGATCGCGCGGGGGTGAGGCGCTCTAGGAGCCTACGATCTTTTCCAGCTCGGCCTTCTCCTCGGGCGAGAGAGGGGCCTCTCGTTCGGCTGCGCGGGGTTTTCGGCGGGCGAGATAGGTGGCGAAGACGGCCAGGCCGGCAATGAAGGCCAGCGGGCCGGTCAGCCACAGCAGCGCGTTGGCGATCGAGAAGCGCGGCTTCAGCAGGACGAACTCGCCGTAGCGGTCGACCAGGTAGTCGAGGACCTCGGCGTCGCTGTCGCCTTCGGTCAGGCGCTCGCGCACCAGAAGGCGAAGGTCGCGGGCCAGCTCGGCATTGGAATCGTCGATCGACTCGTTCTGGCAGACCAGGCAGCGGAGCTCCTTCGATATCTCGCGGGCACGGGTCTCGAGCGCCGGGTCGGCCAGCATCTCGTCGGGCTGCACCGCCGCGGCCGGCGTGGCGATCATCAGCGCCAGCGTCAGCAGGAGCGCGCGTCTCATTCGGCCGCCACCGGCGCCGCCGGCCCCCTGCGCGACGCCGCCCCGACCCGGTAGCGCCGGTCGGTCAGGCTGACGATGCCGCCGAGCCCCATGATCAGGGCGCCCAGCCAGATCCAGACCGCCAGCGGCTTCACATAGCTGCGCACGGCCCAGGCCTGGCCGTCGGTCTGCGGATCGCCCAGCACCACATATAGGTCGCGGGTGAAGCCGGTGTCGATGGCCGCCTCGGTGGTCGGCATGCCCTGCACCGGATAGACCCGCTTCTCGGGCTCGAGCACCGCCACCGGGGCGCCGTTGCGGGTCACGGTGAAATGCCCGCGCTGGAAGACGAAGTTAGGACCTTCGCCCTGACTGACCCCGTCGAAGCGGATATCGTAGCCGCTGATCGGTATCACGTCGCCGGGGCTGGCCAGCCGGATGTCCTCGGCCTCCCAGGCGGTGATCGCGGCGATGCCCATCACCGTCAGCCCCATGCCCGCATGGGCGATCAGCTTGCCCCAGTCGGCGCGGGGCAGGGCGCCGAGGCGGCGCAGGCCTCCCGCCAGTCCGGCGCGCTTGAAGCCGCCGCGCTCGACCAGCTCGGCCAGAACGCCCAGGATCACCCAGGCCGCCAGCGCCAGTCCCACCGGCGCCAGCAGCGCGGTGCCGGTCTGAAGTCCCCAGACCACGCCGCCGATTGCCAGCGCGCCGGCGCCCGCCCACCAGAGGCGTGCCAGCACCGCGCCCAGATCGGCCCGCTTCCAGGGCAGCATCGCGCCCACAGGCAGGGCCACCAGCGCCACCACCATGAACGGGGTGAAGGCCAGGTCGAAGAAGGGTGCGCCGACCGAGATCTTCGCCCCGTCCATGAACTCGCGCACCAGCGGCGCCACGGTGCCGGTGAATACCACCGCCGCGGAAGTGGCAAACAACAGGTTGTTCAACACCAGCCCGCCCTCGCGGCTGACCGGCCGGAACATCCCGTCCGCCCGCATCGCCGGTGCCCGCATCGCGAACAGCGCCAGCGAGCCGATGATGGTGACCGCGATGATCGCCAGGATGAAGACGCCGCGCTCCGGGTCGTTGGCGAAGGCATGTACCGAGGTGATCACCCCCGAGCGCACGAGGAAGGTGCCGATCAGGCTGAGCGAGAAGGCGAGGATCGCCAAAAGGATGGTCCAGGCCTTCAATGCCGAGCGCTTCTCGACCACGATCGCCGAATGCAGCAGCGCGCCGGCCACCAGCCAGGGCATGAAGCTGGCATTCTCGACCGGGTCCCAGAACCACCAGCCGCCCCAGCCGAGCTCGTAATAGGCCCAGTACGACCCCAGCATGATGCCGATGGTCAGCGCCACCCAGGCCGCCAGCGTCCAGGGCCTGACCCAGCGCGCCCATGCGGCGTCGACCCGGCCCTCGATCAGGGCGGCGACGGCGAACGAGAAGGCCATCGAAAGACCCACATAGCCGAGATAGAGGAAGGGCGGGTGGATCGCCAGGCCGATATCCTGCAGCAGCGGGTTCAGGTCGCGCCCGTCCACCGGCGCCGGGTCCAGCCGGTCGAAGGGGTTCGAGGTGAACAGGATGAAGGCGAAGAACGCCCCCCCGATCATCGCCTGCACGCTGAGCGCCCGGGCCTTCAGCCCCAGCGGAAGGTTGCGCCCGAAGGCGGCGACCATGGCGCCGAAGATCGACAGGATCAGCACCCAGAGCAGCATCGAGCCCTCGTGGTTGCCCCAGGTGCCGGTCACCTTGAACAGCATCGGCATCAGCGAGTTCGAGTTGTCGGCCACGATCCGCACCGAGAAGTCCGAGGTCACGAAGGCATGGGTCAGTGCGGCAAAGGACAGGCCGACCAGCAGGAATTGCGCCAGAGCGGCGGGCGCGGCGGCGCCCATCCAGTCGGACCAGCCCCGCGAGGCACCGACCAGCGGAACGACGACCTGGAACAGCGATACCGCGAAGGCCAGGCACAACGCGAAATGACCAAGCTCGGATATCATCGGGTGCTCCGGTTTCTGAGTTCACCCGAACCTAGACTGCCCGGCTCCAGGTTTCCAGTGCCCGGGCGGCAGTTTCCGTGCCGGCCGCCTGTGCCATGGAGGCGCACCCGGCGGCCGACTGGTACGTTCATGCCCAGGCGGAGACCCGCTGGGCGTGCTCGGCCTCGGAGAGATGCTTGCCGGGCGAGATGAACTCCTCGGCACGGCGAATCCAGCCGCCCTTGCCGCCATTCTGCCGGCGGGCGAAGACCCGCAGCTTCGCGTTGTTGTCGGCGATCCGGTAATAATAGTCCCGCCGGGCGATGCCATAGGCATCGACGAAATCCATGCCCATGGCGTCGCAGGCCTTCTTGGCGGCGTCCGCGGTCTGCTTGCCGATCCCGCCATCGACCGAGACAGGACCGAAGCCGGTGGTGTTGATCGCCTGCTGCAACAGCTTGACCGCATTCGAGCCGGCATTGACCTGCATGTCGAATACCGAGGGTTGCAGCATTTCGGGCAGCATCGAGATCTTGGGTTTCAGGAAGTAGTTCTTCTTGAAGATCTCGACAGCCTGTTCGACCGTCAGCAGCTTGACGTCCTCGGCATCGACGATGCCGTCTCCGTCGAGGTCCATCCCCAGGTTGCGCATGGTGCCGATGGTGACGCCGAAATTCGTCGCCCCGCCCGGATCGTTCGGGTTGTCGACGAATCCGCCTTCGCGGCCGACGATTTCATGTGCCAGTTCGTCAACGGTGTGCATGTCCAATTCCTTTCGCCAATTCGCGCGTCACTGAGCGCGTGCCGAAATCCTAGCATGATTCGGGGCAGGTTGCAGGCCGGTGCGTTGACCGCGCCGCTCAGCCGCCGAAGTTAACCCGGCCCTGCATCAGAACCGCGCCCGCGCCGCCCACCCGGATTCCCTCGATGGCATCGCGCCTGCCCAGAACCTCGACCTCGCCCCGGCCGGGGCGGCCCATCCAATGGCCCTGCTCGGCGGTAAAACTGGGGCTGTCGATCAGGCCCTTCGCCCAAAGATAGGCCGCCATGCAGCCGGTGGCCGAGCCGGTGAACGGGTCCTCGGCGGGCATCGGCGGCGGTAGCAACAGACGGGCAGAAGTGTCGCCGTCGCCGGTGAAGCCGCGGGTGACGCAGAGGAAGGGCTCCATGAAGTCCTTGTCTTCGAAAGCGGTCAGCGCTGCCACATCCAGCTTGGCCCGGCGCAGCGCCTCGTGATCCTTCAGGACCGTGATGCAGAACGGCGTGCCGGTCGAGACGGTCTGCGGCGTGCCGAGGATGTCGGTGGCGTCCAACCCGTAGAGCGCGGCGATCCGTCCAGGGTCGTGATCACGGCCGAAGGAGGGCGCGAACTGGGTCATGGTGAAGACCGTGGCGCCCGGCCCGCGCGCGATCTCGATGGGCAGGACACCGGCGCCGACCTCGAGCGTGAAGCTGTCCCGGCCCTCCAGCAGTCCCGCCTCCTCCAGTGCCCGGCAGGTGGCGATGGTGGGGTGCCCGGCCATCAGGATCTCGCGGGTGGCCAGGTAGTAGCGTGCCCCGAAATCCGCCCTTTCGCTGGCCTGCAGATAGGCGCATTCTGCGAGCCCGGTCTCGCGCACGAAGGCGATCCGGGTCTCGACCGGCACATCGTCGGCCCCGAACACCACGGCGCAGCCGTTGCCGGCCATCGGCCGGTCGGTGAAGGCGTCGATCCACATGAAGCGGTAATCAGCCGCCATCGGGTTTGGCCTCGTCGGCCTCCCAGTGGCCCTGGGCCTTCAGGGCATCGACCACCTCCTTGGGGATGTAGTTCTCGTCATGCTTGGCCAGCACCTCGGTGGCGTTGAAGGTGCCCTCGCGCAGATAGCCTTCGGCGACGACGCCCTGGCCCTCGGCGAAGAGGTCCGGCAGCACGCCGGTGAAGCTGACCGGCACGACGCCGTTGCCGTCGGTGATCTCGAAGGTCGAGGTCTCGCCCTCGCCGCGCCTGAGAGTGCCGGTGACCACCAGCCCGCCCACCCGCAACAGCTGGTCCGGGCGGCGCTGCTCGGCCAGAAGCTCGGTCGGCGAGAAGAAGAACACGATGGCGTCGCGGAAGGCGAACGAGACCAGCACGGCCGAGACCGCCAGCAGCACGCCCCCGAAGAGCATCATCCGGATTCGCCGTGTCTTCTTGGTCGCCATCTGGGTCTCCTTGTCCTGCGCGCCCGGTGCGGGCGCTAGCCGGCCGTGTCGTTGCCGGCGGCCACATTTTCGGCGCTGTGCAGCCGCCGCGCGTTGATCGTTGCATTGACCTCGGCGCCAAAGATAAGCGCGAGCCCGGTCAGATAAAAGAACAGCAGCGTCACGATCACTCCCGCCAGTGTTCCGTAGGTCACCGTGAAGGACGGCGCATAGGCGAGATAGACCGACATTCCGGTCGCCGCCATGCTCCAGATCAATACGCTGAACAACACCCCCGGCCACAGCCTGAGGCCCCGCATCGAGCGTGACGGCAGCACCCGGTGCATGGCCCAGAGCGCGATCGCCAGGACCGCGAGCCCGGAGGCGTATCGCACCAGGTCCGCCTCGATCGGGATGACGATCGTGGTCCAGCGCTCGATCAGCGTGAAGACCAGCGGCGCGAAGATGATCAGCGCCGCGAGCAGCGTGAAGATCGCAAAGCCGAGCAGCACGACGCCGATCGAGATCAGGCGGTTCAGCGCCAAATGGCGCGAGGCATCTACGTCATAGGCCTGGTCGAGCCCCAGCCGCACCGCCTCGACGCCGTTGGAAGCCGCCCAGATCGTGCCAAGCGCGGCGATGGTCAATATGCCGCCGCGGCGGCGTCCGATCACTTCGGACAGCACCGGCTCGAGCGTCTTGGCGACGTGCTCGGGGACGCCCTGCAGAAGGGCGTCGAGCGCCATCTCGGCGCCCTGCTGGCCGATGATGAAGCCGGTCAGGGCAGTGGCGAAGATCAGGAACGGCACCACCGACAGCATCAGCGAATAGGCGATGTTGCCCGAATGGACCGCGCCCTGGTCCTCGTTGAATCGCTTGATCACCGCCCAGAGGAACGGCCAGGTCGCCTTGAGGACCGTGCGGGTCAGGCTCACGGGAACAGCGGCGGCGCCATCAGGCCGGCGGTCTCGTCCAGCCCGAGCATCAGGTTGGCGTTTTGGAGCGCCTGGCCCGAGGACCCCTTGCACAGGTTGTCGAGCGTCGCGACGATCATCGCGCGCCCCGCGACCCGGTCGCCGCAGACGCCCAAATGGCAGAAGTTCGAGCCCGCCACATGGCCCATCGCGGGCAATTCGCCGAAGGGCAGGACGTGCAGGAAGGGCTCGCCGGCATAGGCGGCCGCCAGCGCGGCGTGGATCGCTTTCGCCTCGCCCTTCACATAGGCCGTGGCGTGAATGCCGCGGTTGATCGGCACCAGGTGGGGGGTGAACATGATCCGCACCTCGCGGCCCGCAATGGCGCTGAACTCCTGGTCGAACTCGCCCAGATGCCGGTGCTTGCCGCCCTGGGAATAGCCCGCGACATCGGTCGAGCGCTCGGCGAACAGCATGTTCTCCTTCAGCGACCGGCCGGCGCCGGAGACGCCGTTCTTCAGGTCGCAGATGATGTCGTCGAGGTCGATCAGCCCGGCGGCGATCACCGGGCGCAGCGCGTATTGCACGGTGGCGGCATTGCAGCCGGTGCCCGCCACCAGCCGGGCGCCGCTGATCTGGTCGCGGTAGAACTCGGTCAGGCCGTAGACCGCCTCGGGCTGGATCTCGGGCGCGTCATGGCGGCGGTTGTACCATTTCTCGTAGTCCGCCGGATCGCGCAGCCGGAAATCCGCACCCAGGTCGACGATCCGGGTGCCCTTCGGCAGCTCCTTGACGATGGCCTGGCTGAGGCCGTGGGGCAGGGCGGCGAAGACCAGGTCGACCGCGGAGAAGTCGATCTCTTCGACCGTCACCAGCGCGGGCAGGTCCATGTGGCGGAACTGGGGGAAGACCGCATTCATGCTCTGCCCGGCCTTGCGGTCGGCGGAAAGCGCCGCGATTTCCAGCGCGGGATGGGTGGCGATCAGGCGCACGAGCTCGGCGCCCGTGTAGCCGCTGGCCCCCAGAATGGCGATCCTGTGCTTCGTCATGGTGTTGTCTCCAGGTATCCGTCTCCGCCTAGCGCAAGCGGAGGGCTGCCGCAACGGCGGCGTGGTATTCGGGAAGAGGCGGCAGGCTGTGCCGCGGGTCGCTCAGACGCGGGAGGGCCGGCCTCGTCGTCGGGCCGGGGCGGCAGGGCAGATCCTGTGCGGCAGGTGCGGCATCGGGTTCCTCCGGGAGCGGTGCGCAGGTATCGCCGGAAAGGCCGGATATCGCAAGAGTGGATTTTTTCGCCGGATCGCGACGAGGCCGGGCCGGGGCGGCTCGCTAACGACGCTCGAACGCCCAAGTCGTCCCGGACGCTGCGCAGCACGAAGTGATGCGCTGCAGAGCCGGGACCCCGGAGTTCGTAAGGAGGTCCCGGGTCTGCGCAGCAGCATTGCATGCTGCAGCGCGCACGGGACGACAGGCTCTACAGACAGCCCCTGATCCGGCGGATCGCCTCGCGGATGTTCTCGGTCGAGTTGGCGTAGGAGAACCGCAGGTACCCCTCGCCCCAGGCGCCGAAGCTGGTGCCGGCAATGGTGGCCACACCCGCCTCGTTCAGGAACCGGTTCTGGGCCTCGCGGGCGCTCAGCCCGGTGCCCTCGATGTTGGGGAAGGCGTAGAAGGCGCCGCCCGCATCGGCGCAGCGGAAGCCGGGGGTCTGGTTCAGTTCCGAGACAATGATCCGGCGGCGCTCGTCGAAGGCGGCGACCATGCGCGCGACTTCGTCCTGCGGCCCGGTCAGCGCCGCGAGCCCCGCATATTGCGCCGAGGCGTTCACGCAGGAATGGTCGTTGATGCAGAGCCTAGTCGCATGGGCCACCAGGCTGTCGGGCCAGACCGCATAGCCCAGCCGCCAGCCGGTCATGGCATAGGTCTTCGACCAGCCGTCCAGCATGATCAGCCGGTCGCGGATCTCCGGGTACTGCAGCAGGCTGACATGCTCGCGGCCCTCGTAGAGCATCTGGGAGTAGATCTCGTCGGATAAAAGGCATACCTGAGGATGCGCCTCCAACCCTTTGACAAGAATATCGATCTGCTCCTTCGGTGTGACGCCTCCGGTGGGGTTGGCGGGGCTGTTGATGATGATCAGCCGGGTGCGCGGCGTGATCTGGGCCAACAGCGCCTCGGCGTCGAAGGCGAAGCCGTTCGCCTCCTCGAGCGCGATCGGCACCGGGGTGGCGCCGGAATACCTGATCACCGACTCGTAGATCGGGAAGCCGGGGTTCGGGTACATGATCTCGGCCCCAGGCTCGCCGAACATCAGGACCGCGAAGAACATCGTCGGCTTGCCGCCGGGGACCACCACCACGTTGTCGGGATTCACTTGCGTGCCGTGGCGCCTCAGCAGGTCGGCGGCCACCGCCTCGCGCAGGGCCGGAATGCCGTTGGCCGGAGTGTAGCCGTGATGGCCGTCGCGCAGCGCCTTGATGCCCGCCTCGACGATATGGTCGGGCGTGCGGAAATCCGGCTGGCCGATGCCGAGGTTGATGATATCCTTGCCCTGGGCCGCCAGCTTCTGGGCGCGGGCCAGAACCTCGAAGGCGGATTCTGTGCCGAGGCGGGAAATCGAGGCGGCTGTGCGGAGCATGGGTCTGGTCCCGTGAGGTGGCGTTGGTTCGTTAGATCAACCGCCACGGCCAAAGGTCAATGCCCGGCTGCGCCAATTCGCCTATTTACCGGACCGGAGTTGTCCCGCAGGATTTCATCGCAAGCCCGTCCTCTGGGAGGATCGCCTCATGACCGATGCAGCGCAGGTGTCTCCGCTTCCCCGGTTGAACCGGCTGACCAACGCCGATGTGCTGGCGGCGCTGGGCGCCGGATTTGCCGATTTTCGCCGGGCGCCCGCCTTCGGGCTGTTCTTCGGGGCGATCTTCTCGCTCACCGGCATCGTGATCTTTCTTCAACTCGTGGTCTGGCAGTCGAGCTACTGGGTGCTGCCGATCGCGGCCGGGTTTCCGCTGCTGGGCCCCTTCCTGGCGGTCGGCCTCTACGCGGTCAGCCGGGCGCTGTCGAAGGGCGAGCCTCTGGACTGGGCATCGATCCTGTCGGTGCCGCTGCGCGAGGGCAGGCGGCAGGTGCCGTGGATGGCCTTCGTGGCGGTGTTCTTCTACCTGGTCTGGGTCTACCTGGCGCATCTGATCTTCGCGCTGTCCTTCGGGCTGAAGCCGCTGACCAACGTGATGTCGTCGCATGCGCTGTTCCTGACGCTGGAGGGGATTACCATGCTGGTGGTCGGCTCGGCGGTGGGGGGCGCGCTGGCGTTCCTGCTGTTCGCGGTCTCGGTGATCTCGATCCCGATGATGCTGGACCGTGAGATCGACTTCGTGACCGCGATGGTGATGAGCTTTCGCTGCGTGCTGGAGAACAAGGGCCCGATGCTGCTGTGGGGGGCGATCGTCGCGGCGCTGAGCGGGGTCGCCATGGCACCGCTGTTCCTGGGCATGCTGTTGGTGTTCCCGGTGCTGGGGCATGCCTCGTGGCACCTCTACACCAGGGCGGTGGCCCGGGACTGAGCGCCCGTTACGCCTCGGGCAATCCGATTTCCAGCAGCTGGGCGCCCATGCGGTCGAGGGCGCGCGGCGAGAAAACCATCGCATCCTTGAACTTCCGCACGGTCATGTCCGGATAGGCGGCCAGCAGGGCATTGCGCGACGCGCGGGCCTCGGCCTCGCGCCCGGCGCCGTGCAGCGCGGCGGCGAGGTTTCGATGGATCCAGTGGGCGTTCGGGCGCTCCTGCAGGGCGCGGGTGAACAGGTCGGCGGCGCCATTGTCGTCGCCCGCGACCTGGCAGGCGCTGCCGAGGCCGACGAGGTTGTTGAAGTTCATCGGGTCGAGCGGGCTGAGCCGCATGGCGCGCTCGAAATACTCCCGCGCCGCGTCGGGCCGATCGGCATAGACCTCCAGCCATCCCAGCCGGCTGAGCGCCCAGGCGGCGTTCGGGTCCAGCTGGATGGCTCGCTCGAGCAGCACCCGTGCGGCGCCGTAGTTGCGGGCGAAGGTGTGCACCGCGCCCAGCACCGCGAGGATCAGCGGATCGTCCGAGGACAGGCTGGCCGCGCGCTCGCCCAGCGCCAGCGCCCTGGCCTTGGCGGCGGCAAAGTCATCGGTCCAGTTGTAGACCGACCGCTGCGCCCAGCACCAGGCGGCCAGCGCCAGTGCCAGCGGATACTCGGGGTCGATCTCCAGTGCCTTTTCCAGCAGCTCGAGCGCTTTCGCGGCCTCGTCCTTCTCCAGCATCCAGACATGGCGAATGGCACGCATGGTGTAGTCGTAGGCGCCCATCTCCTGCGGGCGCTTGCGGCGCGCGCGCTCGATCTCGGCCAGGCGGATCGAGGGCTGCAGCGCGCCCGCGACCTGTTCGGTGATCTTGTCCTGCAAATCGAAGATGTCGTCGAGCGAACCGTCGTACCTCTCGGCCCACAGATGCTTTCCGCCCGCAGTCTCGATCAGCTGCACGGTGATCCGCACCCGGTTTCCGGCCCGCTGGACCGACCCCTCCAGCACATAGGCAACCCCCAGCTCGCGGCCGATCTCGCGCACATTCAGGTGCCTGCCCTTGTAGGCGAAGGCCGAGTTGCGGGCGATGACGAAGAACGCGCGGATGCGGCTCAGGGCGGCGGTCAGCGCCTCGACGACCCCGTCGGCGAAATACTCCTGTTCCGGGTCGCCCGACATGTTGTCGAAGGGCAGCACGACGATCGAGGGCTTGTCAGGCAGGGCAGGGGCCTCGGCCCTGGCAGGCGCCGCGCCCTCCGGCTGCCAGTGCCAGACCTGGATCGGCCGGTCGATGTTCTTCAGCTCGCGACTCCCGCCGTCGCGGAAATCGGCGTCGATCCGGCCGAGCACATATTCCCGGACCGAGCCAGAGAAGGCGACGCCGCCGGGCTCGGCCACGCTCTCCAGCCGCGCGGCGATGTTGACCCCGTCGCCCAGGATGTCGGTCCCCTCGATCACCACGTCGCCGACATTGACCCCAATTCGGAGCCGCAGTCTGCCGTCGCGCGCCGCCATCGCCGACTGGACGCCCATGGCGCAACCCATGGCGTCGACGGCGGACGGAAACTCGACCAGGAACCCGTCGCCAGTGGTCTTGACCATGCGCCCACCATGCTCGGCGACGGCGGGGTCCAGAATCTCGCTGCGGAGCGCACGGAGCGCGGCCAGCGTACCGGCCTCGTCGGCGGCGACCAGGCGCGAATAGCCGACCACGTCCGCGGCCAGGATCGCCGCAAGCCGCCGTTCGACGTGCTTTCCGCGCATGCTCTACCTTTCTGCCCGTGCCCTGTCGGGCCTCGCTTTAGCCCAAATGAGCGGCGCTTGGAATGCCTGACGTCCGGCTACCCTTGCGGCAGGCCGAGAGCGGTCATCAGCGCCGCGATCTGGTTCATATGCTCGTCCGACGATGGCACCCCCGCCTTGTAGCCCCGGATGGTGAAACCCGGGTCCCTGCGCATCATTTCGGCGGCCACCTCCCGCGCTTCCGCTTCGCGCCCGGCCCCCATCAGGCAGGCGGCGAGGATCCGGCGGATCCAGTTCGCGCCGGGCCGTTCGCGGAGAGCACGCTCGAAATGGACCACAGCGCCAGCATAGTCCCTGGCTGATGACCGGGCGACGCCGAGCCCGGCATAGTTGTTGAAGATCATCGGGTCGAGCGGGCTGAGCCGGATCGACCGGCGCAGGTTCTGCTCGGCGGATTCGAGCCTCCCGCAATAGGCGTCGAGCCAGCCGAGCCGGCTCCAGGCCCAGGAGGAATTTGGGTCGATCGCGATTGCGCGCTCCAGGATCAGGCGCGCCGTCTCACGGTTCCGGGCGATCGTGTGCACGGTGCCGAGCACAGTCAGCGTCAGCGGGTCGTCGTTGCCGGCGTTGGCCGCCTTTTCCGCAAGCCTCAGCGCCTCGGCGATGCTCGCGTCGCGGTCCGGCATCCAGCCATAGGCCGTGCGCTGCGCCCAGCACCAGCCGGCCAGAGCCAGGGCAAGGGGATAGTCCGGGTCGATCTCCAGCGCCTTTTCCAGCAGTTCCAGCGCCCGGGTCGCCTCGTCCTTCTCCAGCATCCAGACATGGCGCACGGCACGCATGGTGTAGTCGTAGGCGCCCATCGCCTCGGGCCGCTTGCGCCGGGCACGCTCGATCTCCGCCAGCCTGATCGAGGGCTGCAGGGCGCCCGCGACCTGCTCGGTGATCTTGTCCTGCAAGTCGAAGATGTCGTCGAGGTCGCCGTCATACCTCTCAGCCCACAGGTGGTTGCCACTCTGGGTCTCGATCAGCTGCACGGTGATCCGTACCCGGTTCCCGGCGCGCTGCACCGACCCCTCCAGCACATAGGCCACGCCAAGTTCGCGGCCGATCTCGCGCACATTCATCGCCCGACCCTTATAGGCGAAGGCCGAGTTGCGGGCGATGACGAAGAAGGCGCGGATGCGGCTCAGCGCGGCGGTGAGCGCCTCGACCACGCCGTCGGCGAAGTAATCCTGCGCGGGGTCTCCCGACATGTTGTCGAAGGGCAGCACGACGATCGAGGGCTTGTCGGGCAGGGCAGGGGCGTCCGGGGCCGGCGCAGGAGCGGCTCCGGACCAGAAGAACACCCGGACCGGAGCGGCGATGTTCTTCAGCTCGTGAGTGCCGCCGTCGGTGAAGGCAGCGCCCACTTTTCCCGCCACGTGCTCGTGCGCCGTGGCGCTGAGCGCGATGCCGCCGGGTGTCGCAAGCGCCTGCAGGCGGGCGGCGACGTTGACGCCATCGCCATAGATGTCGGCGCCCTCGATGATCACATCGCCCAGATTGATGCCGATCCTCAGGGCGATACGGGTGTTTTCGGGGGTCTCGGCGGTGCGTTCGGCGAAACCTTCCTGGATGGCGACGGCGGCGGTGACCGCATCGACGACGCTGGCGAATTCCACCAGCGCGCCGTCTCCCATCAGCTTGACGATCCGGCCCCGGTGCTCGCGAACCCTGGGCGCGAAGACCTCGCGGTGCAGTGTCTTCAACGCCTCAAGCGTGCCGGCCTCGTCGACGCCCATCAGGCGCGAGAACCCGGCCACGTCGGCGGCAAGGATCGCCGCCAATCTTCGCTCGACACGTTTGCCCGGCATTCTCGCGGAAACTCCCCTAGGCAGATCTGCCGTTTGATCGACCAAAGCGGCGCGCGGCGAAACCGGTTCCGGAACAGTCAGCCGCGCATCAGCAATTGCAGCGCCCGGATGCCCATCGCCGGGCCCAGCGACATGATCGCCAGGACCCAGGCCCAGCCGATCTGGGCCGCCAGCGCCGGTGCGGCCTGGACGGTCAGCGCGGTCAGCAGAAAGCCCAGCGCGTTCTGGACCGTCAGCAGCGAGCCCGCGCGCTCGGGCGGGGCGGCATCGGCGACCAGCGTCGAGTAGAGAGCCGAATCCGGGATGATGGCGATGCCCCAGACGATCAGCACCGCCATCATCGGCCAGACCGGCCCGCCATAGAGCGCCGCCGAGGCCAGTGCCGCGCCGCCGCTGGCCATCAGGCAGACCTGCGCCACCCGTGCGCGCCCGAATCGGTCGGCCAGCCAGCCGCCGGGCACGCAGGCCAGGCCGCCGAGCGAGATGGCCGCGAAGGCCGTCAGCTTGCCGAGGCCTGATGCCTCGGCGTCGCCGGCCAGGGCGAACGAGCCGGTGGCGAAGACCGCGACCCAAGCCCAGAATGCGTAAAGCTCCCACATGTGGCCGATATAGCCGATGACCGCCAGGCGGATGCGCCGGTCGGTCCAGGTCAGCGCGATGGCGGTCACGTCCAGGCGCGGCGCCCGGGCATGGTGCGGCCCCAGGCCGACCGTCAGGATCGCGCAGGCGCCTAATCCCGCCAGCAGGCTGCTGATCCAGATGGTCAGGCGCCACTCGGCGCCGCCGAGGAACGACAGCAGATGCGGGCTGGCCGAGCCGATGGTCAGGGCGCCGACAAGCGAGCCGATCAGCAGGGCGCGGTCGGTCTTGCCCCAGCCGGTGGCGATCTTCATGCCCACCGGATAGACCCCGGCCATCATCGCCCCTGTCAGGCAGCGCAGCCCGACCGCCTCCCAGCCGCCGATCGGGACGTAGAGCAGCGCCAGGTTAGCCCCGGCGGCGGCCAGCGCCGAGACCATGAAAACTCGGCGCGGGTCATAGCGGTCGGCGAAGCCCATCAGCGCATAGAACAGCGCGCCGACGCCGAAGCCGACCTGCACCGCCGTCGACAGCCAGGCCAGGCGGGCCGAGGTCAGCCCGGCGTCGCGGGCCATCTCGGGCAGCACAGCGGCGGCCGAGAACCACAGCGACAGCACGGCGACCTGGGTCAGGATCAGCACCCCGACCGAGGCACGTTTGGTGGTGAAGGCTGGCATACTTACTGTCGCTCCCTCGGGATCAGGTGCGGGGTCGGAGTTGTGTCGCGTGATTGCCATCCGAGCCAGCGCCGTCCCGGGCTTGACCCGGGACCTCCTCGCAGTG
>DATHZU010000522.1:0-2097 GCA_035458445.1 Thermohalobaculum sp.
GGAGTGGGTGGCGACACCCACTACACCGTGATCGGCGATTCCGTGAACCTGGCCTCGCGGCTGACCGATGCGGCGAAGCGCGGCGAGATCTTCATCTCCGCCGCCGTCGAGCGCGCCGTGTCGCGCCTAGTCACCGCTGAGGACCGCGGCGAGATTTCGGTCAAGGGCATCGCCGAGCCGGTGCGGGTCTATTCCGTTCTTGACATCCGCGACCACAATGCCGAACTGGATGCGCGGCCCTTCGTCGGGCGGCAGATGGAACTGCGCCAGTTCGGCAGTGCGCTTGAGGCATGTGTCGAGGCAGGTACCGGCCAGGTGATCCACCTGCGCGGCGAGGCCGGAATTGGCAAGTCGCGGCTGATCGAGGAATTCCGCCGCCTCGCCGTGGCGCGCGGCTTCGCCGCCCACAAGGCGCAGGTGCTCGATTTCGGCGCCGGCAAGGGACAGGACGCAGTCCGGATCCTGGTGCGCAGCCTGCTGCGGATTTCGCCCGGCGACAGCGAGGAGGCCCAGGCCGCCGTCATCGAGCAGGCCTTGGCGGGCGGACTGATCGGGCAGGAGCACGCCATCCACCTCAGCGACCTGCTAGACTTGCCGAAATCGCCTGAGCAGAAGCGCCTCTACGACGCGATGGACAACGCCACCCGCAACCGGGGCAAGCGCGAAACCGTGGTGTCCATGGTGCGCTCGCTCGGTGCCCGGCAGCCCCTGATGCTGATCGTCGAGGACCTGCACTGGGCGGACGAGATGGTGCTCTACTATCTCGCCGAACTGGCGCGGAAGGCGGAGGACCGGCATCTGCTAATCGCACTGACCTCGCGCGTCGAGGGCGATCCCATTGGCCCGGCCTGGCGCGGATCGATCTCCGGCACGCCGCTTATGACCATGGACCTGGGGCCGCTGGGTAAGCAGGACGCGATGGCGCTGGCGGGCCAATACCTGGACGCAACCGGCCAGTTCGCGATGAGCTGCATCGAGCGCGCAGCCGGAAACCCGCTGTTTCTCGACCAACTTCTGCGCAGCGCTGAGGAGGCCGGCGACAGCCAGGTGCCGGGCACCGTCCAGAGCGTGATCCAGGCCCGGCTCGACAATCTGGCGCCGGCGCACAAGGTTGCTGCACAGGCTGCGTCGGTGCTTGGAAAACGCTTCGCCCGGGCCGCCCTGCAGCACCTTATCGACAGCCCGAATTACACCGGCAACGAACTGGTCGAGCATCACCTTGTCGCCTGGCAGGGCGACGACCTGGTCTTCACCCATGCGCTGGTGCAAGAGGGAATCTACGAATCCCTTCTTAAGGGACGGCGGCGCGACCTGCACCGGCGTGCCGCGAACTGGTTCGCCGCCACCGACCTGGCGCTGCGGGCCGGCCATTTGGAACGCGCCGGCGACAGCCGGGCGCCGCTGGCCTATCTCGACGCCGCCCAGAGCCAGATCGCCGCCTACCGCTTCGAGCGCGCCCGGCAACTGACCGAACAGGGCCTGGATCTGGCCTCTGACCCCGCCGACATCTACCGCCTGACCTGCGCGCTCGGGGAAATCTCGCGCGAACTTGGCGCCGCGGACCGGTCGCTCGATTATTACAACCGCGCCTTGGCCAACGCCGCCGACGACACGCAGAAATCCCGCGCCCAGCTCGGCCTGGCTGAAGCGATGCGCATCGTCGACCGCGTCGACGAGGCACTGGCACTACTGGATCAAGCGCAGCCGGTTGCCGAGAGGGCGGGGCTTACCGACGTTCTGGTGCCGCTGCACCACCTGCGCGGCAACCTGTTGTTTCCAAAGGGCGACATAAAGGGCTGCGAATCCGAACACCGGCGCAGCTTCGACTATGCCCGAGCCGCCAATTCGGACGAGGGCGAGGCCCGCGGTCTCGGCGGGCTAGGCGACGCGGCCTATGCCGCCGGACGGATGAAGACCGCCCATGACGAACTGGTCCGCTGCGTCGATATCTGCCGCCAGAGCGGCATGGGTCGTGTCGAGGTCGCCAACTCTGCGCAGATCAGCCACACTAAGCTCTACCTGCTGCAGCTCCGTGAGGCAATCGACAACGGCAAGGCCAGCATCGAAGCGGCGCGCCGGGTCGGCCATGTCCGGGCC
>DATHZU010000523.1:0-7355 GCA_035458445.1 Thermohalobaculum sp.
TGCGCGGATGCGGGCGCGGTTCTCGTCGACCGCCTCGGCGGTGTCCTTCGAGCCCTGCCCGCCGTTCAGCCCGGCATAGATGCCGGTCGAGACCCCGCCCTGCCGGGTGAAGAAGCCGTGGGTGACGCCGTCGAGGCCGTCGGCGAGGATCGGGGCAAGGGTCATGGGGTCTCCTCGAAGCCGGGCGGGACCGGCTGCCCGGAACCCCAGGCCGCCAGCGCCTTGAACAAGCTCCCCATCTGCGCGGGCGCCGTCAAGCGCTCGAGCGCATCGGCGATGGCATCGGCCTCGCCGGGCCGGGCCGAGGCCAGCATCCCCGCTCTCTGGCCGATGCCGAGGCGGGCGAGGAAGGCGCCCTGCAGGGCGCAGGCGGTGTTCAGGGGCGCAAGCTTCCCGGCCAGCCGGTCGAAATCGATCAGCCAGGTCAGGTCGGCCTCGCCGGGCGCCTCCAGCGGATCGGCGGGCGCATGGCGGCGGAGCGCCTGCAGCGTGGGGCCGGGGGGGCGGTCCGCCGCGCGGTAGCCGTAATCGACGATCAGCGCCGCGCCGCCGTCGCGGGCGATCCGGGCAGCAATCTGTCCGGCGACGGAATCGGCGGCGGGAGACTCCTCGCGCCAGGCACCCTCCGGCGCGTCGCAGCCGCCGGGCAGCGCCGCCGACAGGCCCCAGACCAGCCGGTCTCCCTGCAGCCCCACGCGCTTTTCACACCAGCCGCGGGCGGTGGCGAGGTACTGACGCACCGGCAGGGCGTCGAGGAATTCGTTGGCGATCAGCAGGATCGGGCCGCCGGGCACCTCGTCCAGCCGGTCGGCCCATTGCGCGTCGGGCAGGCGGGCCGCCTGCGCCGCGCGCAGGGTTGGCGAGGTCTCGACCAGCCACGGCTCGGCGGCCTGGACGAAGTCCGGCACAGCCCGCCCGACGCGCAGCGCGTCGGCCATCAGCGTGCCCCGGCCGGGTCCCAGCTCGACCAGCCTGAACGCCGCTGGGCGGCCCATGCCGGCCCAGACCTGCGCCAGCCACAGGCCGATCATCTCGCCGAACATCTGGCTGATCTCGGGCGCCGTGGTGAAGTCGCCCGCCGCCCCAAGGGGATCGCGGGTGACGTAATATCCGTGCCGGGGATGGCCGAGGCAGAGCGCCATGTAGTCGGCCACGCTCATCGGCCCGGTGGCGCGGATCTGCGCCCGGACGATGCCGGCGACCTCGCTCACGCCGGGCGCTGCCGCCGGGCGTACCACAGGAACCCGAGCCCGATCGCCACCATCGGCAGCGACAGCATCTGCCCCATGGTCAACCCGCCGCCGCCGAGCTCGACCACATAGCCGATCTGCGGGTCCCATTGCCGGAAGTTCTCGACCAGGCTGCGCGCCAGCCCGTAGCCGAGGAAGAACACGCCGATCATCGCGCCGGGCCGCCTCAGCCAGCCGCGGCGCGTTGCCAGGTACCACATCGCCGCGCCCAGCAGCAGCCCCTCGAGCCCGGCCTCGTAGAGCTGGCTGGGGTGACGCGGCTCGGGCCCGGCGCCGGGGAAGACCATCGCCCAGGGCACATCGGTGACCCGGCCCCACAGTTCGCCATTGATGAAGTTCGCCAGCCGGCCGAGGAACAGCCCCACCGGCGCCGCGACCGCCACCGCGTCGCCTGCCTGCAGCAGGGGCACGCGCTTTAGCCGGGTGAACAGGACCAGAGCCAGGATCACCCCGGCGAAGCCGCCGTGAAACGACATGCCGCCATTCCAGAGATAGACGATCTGGACCGGATCGGCGAGAAACCGCGCGGGTTCGTAGAACACCACATAGCCGAGGCGCCCGCCCAGGATCACGCCGACGACCATCCAGGTCAGCAGGTCCTCCGGCTGCGCGGGCGTCATCGGCGCGGTGTTGCCGGGCCAGAGATCGGGCCGCCGCATCAGCCGGACGCACAGCCGCCAGGCGATCAGCAGCCCCACGATATAGGCCAGCGCGTACCAGCGCAGGCTGAACTCGAAGCCGCCGAGCGCCAGCGTGAATATCTCGGGCTCGATGTCGGGATAGGGCAGCAGGAAGGGCATGTGGTCTCCGGGCTGGTCGAAACCGGGTTTGGGCGAGGGCCGGGTCCGAGTCAAGCGGCGGTTGCGCCCCGCTGCCGTACCGCTCATATAGGGGGACGACCCTATGCGCACGAGGCCCGGCATGCAGACCCGCGACAAGTTTTTCGACGATATCAGCCAGCTAATGACCAATGCCGCCGGCATGGCCCAGGGGGTCAAGACCGAGGCCGAGACGGCGATGAAAAGCTGGATGGAGCGCTGGCTGGCGGAGTCGAACCTGGTCACCCGCGAGGAATTCGAAGCGGTGCGGGAGATGGCGGTCAAGGCCCGCGAGGAGAACGAGCGCCTGGCGGCGCGGGTGACCGAGCTGGAGGCAAGGCTGGCAACGCGGGGGCCGGAAGCCTGAGCGCACCGGAGTCCAGCTTGCCGATCTGCCCGCATCCGGGCATAGTCGGCCGCAGTCATCACGGCTTATTGACCCCGGGCATGCAGTGACCGAGAACGCGCAAACCGAAACCGACGAGCCGGTCGCCGCCGAAACTGCCCCCGCCGAGGCCGAAACCGAGGCGGCCGAGCCCGAATCGCCCGCGAGCAGAATCGATGCCGCCCGGATCGGCGAGATCATGGCCTCGGTGCGTTCGGTCATCGTCGATCTGGTGCTGCTGGCGCTGATCTTCGGCGCGATCACCATCGTGGTTACCGAATTGCGCCGTGACTCGGTGGTGATCGATCCGATCCGCCTGCCCGAATCGCTGATCGCGATGGGGTATTCCGAGGATGTCGCGGCGCTGCGGCTGTGGGACGCCGTGGTGGAGATCAACGCCTCGACACCAACCGCGAAGGAGAGGGTCACGTTGTTGCCCGCGTCCCAGCGGATGGATTTCGAGGCCGCCGATTCAGGGGTCACGCTGCAGACCCTGGTGCGCATCCTGCGCCCGCTGCTGGGGATCGACGAGGTCAGGATCGTCGGCGAATTCATCTGCACCACCGTGGATTGCGCGCAGGAAGGGCTGGCGCTGCGCCTGCGGGTGTTCCGCAACGACGGGATGAAGCTGATCTCGATGCCGCCGGTCGGCGGCAAGGGAGGCGAGCAGGAGATAGCGGAGTATTTCCACCAGGCGGCGCTGGAGCTCTTGCGCGTGCTCGACCCCTATGTGGTGGCCTTCAACCTGTACCAGACCGACAAGGCCGCAGCCGAGCGCGAGGCGCAGCGGCTGATCCGCCCGAGCCAGCCGCAGCGAAAATGGGCGATGAACCTGCTGGGCTTCATCGCTGCGGACCGGAATGATTTCGACGCGGCGATCGGCTGGTACCAGCGGGCGGTTGCGGCGGACCCGGACGGCGAGTTCGCCATCGCCTACACCAACTGGGGCAACGCGCTGCGCGCCAAGGGCGACCTGGACGGCGCCATCGAAATGCAGAAACGTGCCATCGAGATCGATCCGAAATACGCCAATGCCTATATCAACTGGGCCAATGTCCTGGCAGACAAGGGCGATCTGGACGGAGCCTTGGCGAAGGTTTCGCAGGCCGCCGAAATCGACCCCGCCAGCGCCTTTGCCTTCAATGTCTGGGGCAACATGCACTATTCCAAGGGCGAACTGGACCTGGCGATCGAGAAGTACCGGCGCGCCACCGAACTCGACCCGTTCAGCGGGCTTGCCCATTTCAACTGGGGCATCGCTCTGGCCGACATGGGCGACCTGGATGGCGCCATCGACCAGTATATCCGCGCGGTCGAGATCGATCCGAAGGATGCGGGCGCCCTCGCCAACTGGGGCATCGCCCTGCGAGACAAGGGCGATCTGGACGGGGCAACCGGGAAATTCGCCGAGGCGGTCGAGGCCGATCCGCGCAACGCCTTCGCCCTCAACAACTGGGGCATCATCCTGGGCAAGCAGGGCGATATCGACGATGCCCTGGAAAAATTCACCAGCGCCACCAGGATCGACCCGGCCTATTCCAACGCACAGTTCAACCTGGGTCTGGTGCTGCGGATGCTGAACCGCACCGGAGATGCAGCCGACGCCTTCCAGCGTTATCTCGAGCTTGATCCCTATGCGGACAATGCGGGCCAGGTCCGCGAGTTGATCGGTCAGTTGAGGGAACAGGCTTCAGGCGGATAACGGCCGCCATCCTGCGGAAAACATCTTTGCCCCGAAACCGGATGGGCACGATCCGAAATCCTGAAAATCTCCTATTGACGTTGGTACGAGTGGCCAATGACTGATAATATGAGTCTCCGAGGCACACCGTGCAGAGATTTGGTGCGCATTGGAATTTGGGAAGACCGGCCGGAAGTTGGCTGCATTTGGGTGGATGTCTGGTGAAAAGAACGAAATTTTTCAAAGGCATAGCCCTTTTGACGGCGGCGGCTATCGCCGGGTCGCCGGTCCTTGCGCAGGCAGGCGAACTCAAATCGGTACTCGGCGAGGTCTCGGCATCGGGCCCACCCGGGAAGCGCGCGCTGAAACAGGGTTCCCGGGTCGTCGCCGGCGACCGGGTCGAGGTCGGCGGAGGCGGCAACGCACAGATCGAATTCACCGAGGCGACGCGCCTGGTCGCGGGCGGCGCCGCGGTGCTGACGGTCGCGACACTCGACGTGAACGTGGCGCCGGGCAGGACGAAGACGCTGGAGCTCGACGCGCTGGACGGGGTCTTCCGGTTCATGAGCGACGAGACCGGCGAGAAGAATTTCAAGATCCGGGCACCTTCGGCAACCATCGAGCTCAGCGGCACCGCGCTGGAGCTTGCCGTCACGCCAGGGGGCGCCTGGACACTGCTGCTGGACGGCAGGATCAAGATGTGCGGCACTGCGGAAGGCGCCGAGTGCAAGACCGCCACGCGGCGATGCACCATGCTGCGCACCCTGGACGCGAAGACCATCGAGGTGGTCCCCGGGTCGCCCGAAGCCCCGATCAAGGATGACGGCGAAGGCACGGCCGGTGGCGGGGCCAGCTACGCGCAGGAGATCGAGGCGCATTTTCCCTATCAGAAGGCCCAGTCCGATCTGCTGGAAGAGTTCCAGCTCGCCGGCGAACCCTGCGAGGAGGAGCGGGTCGGCGGCCTGGGGGACTTCGCGCTCGACGGATCTCAGGTCCGGCATGGCAAGGCAATCCGCATCGGCGTGATGAGTGCTCTCGGCGCAGGAATTGCCTGCATCCTGCTCTGCGGCAAAACCTCGACGACCTCGACCAACAAGACGAACTGAGCCCGTTCTGGCGGAGGCAGGAGCAGCGCGAAGCTCCCGCGCGATCGGGCCCCGGCCGAGGCTTCCCCTGTTGGCCGAGCCGTTTGCAGTCGAACCGCCTCGGCTACTTCGTACCGGCGCGGTGCGAGAATGATCTTGCACTTCAGGCGCCGCGCCCGTTAACCTTTTGAAACCGCCCCTTCAAATCGCCTGACTTGGTGATCCGAGGGGCGGCGAGGGGGGGAAGGGTTGCTATGGACGACCTTCGGGCGTGGCTGGAATCGATCGGATGCGGGAGCTATGCCGAGACGTTCCTGAAAAATGCCATCACCCCTGACCTGCTGGGCGACCTGACCGACGCCGACCTGCGCGAACTGGGACTGAACATCGGCGACCGGAAGCGGTTCATCCGCGCCGTCGCGACGCTGCGCCCGGCAGCCGCTGACAGCGGTGCCGTCGGCCCACGATCCGAAACCGAGCGCGGGGTGCCGGGCGAGCACGCCGAGCGCCGGCGGCTGACGGTGATGTTCGTCGACCTGGTGGGCTCGACCGTGCTGTCGAGCAAGCTGGATCCCGAGGAATGGAGCGACGTTCTCCGCGACTACCAGGACGTCGTGGCCGACGTGGTCACCCGTCTCGGCGGCCACATCGCCCAGTATCTGGGGGACGGGCTGCTGTGCTTCTTCGGATGGCCGCAGGCGCAGGAAGACGCCGCCGAGCGCGCCGTCGAAGCCGGTCTCGAAGTCCTGGAGGGCGTCAGCGGCATCACCAGCTGCAACGAGAAGCTGTCGTGCCGGATCGGCATCGCCACGGGGCTGGTGGTGGTGGGCGAACTGGTCGGCCGGAGCAATATCCACGACACCGCCGCGATCGGCGACACGCTGAATTTCGCGGCGCGGCTGCAATCCTTCGCCAAGACCGACCAGATCGTGATCTCGGAGAGCACGAGGCGGCTGCTGGGCAACGCCTTCTTCCTCGAGCCGCTGGGGGCGCGCAGCTTCAAGGGAATCCCGGGCAAGCAGACGATCTTCGCGGTCATCGGCAGCAACCCGGACCACGACCGGTTCGCCGTTCGCGAGGGGCTGTCCACCGGCGAGATCGTCGGCCGCGAGCACGAGCTGGCGGTGCTGCTGGACCGCTGGGAAATGGTCAAGAACGGCGAGGGCCAGGTGGTCAGCCTGATTGGCGAGGCGGGCATCGGCAAATCGCGGATCTGCCGCGCGGTGATCGAGGCGCTGGGGGACGAGCAGTACCAGCGCATATCCTATCAGTGCTCGCCCTATCTGCGCGATACCGCGCTTTGGCCGGTGATCAACCGGCTGACGGCGGCCAGCGGGATCACCGCCGAGGACAGCATCGACGAGAAGTTCGACAAGCTCGAACACCTGTTCCGGGACCTGGGCGAAGCCACGGACACCGAAATCGCCGTAATCGCCGACCTGTTGGGCCTGGACGGCGAGAAGCGCTACGGGCCGATCACGATGTCGCCCTCGGCGCGCCGCGCGGCGACCTTCGCGACGATCACCGCGAACCTGGTCGCGATGTCGAAGCGCTCGCCGGTGCTGCTGTTGGTCGAGGATGTGCATTGGGCGGACCCCTCGACCGTCGAGTTGATCGCGTCCATCCTCGACACCCTGGAGCACGAGCGGATCATGGTGCTGGTCACCTGCCGCCCGGAGAACCAGATCGACCTGCCGAACCGGCCGTTCGTCACGAGCATCACGCTGAACCGTCTGGGCCGCCGAGGTGTCGAGGAGATCGTCGCCCGGCTCGACGGCGGCCAGCTGTCGCCCGAGACGATCGCCGCGATCATCGAGCGCACCGACGGCGTGCCGCTGTTCGTCGAGGAACTGACCAAGGCGATGGTCGAAAGCGGCGAAATGAGCGTTCCTGCGAGCCTGCACGACACCTTGATGGCGCGCCTGGACCGGCTGCCCGAGGTGAAGGAGGTCGCCCAGATCGCCAGCGTCTTCGGGCGGGAATTCGAGGCGGATCCGATTGCGGTCGTCGCCGAGGTCTCGCGCCAGCGCGTCGTCGAGTCGCTGGATGCGTTGCGCCGGGTCGAACTGGTCTATGCCGGCCTGGGCGGCGAGGGGCGGTTCAGCTTCAAGCACGCCTTGGTGCGCGACGCCGCCT
>DATHZU010000524.1:0-13123 GCA_035458445.1 Thermohalobaculum sp.
GACGACGCGGCCTTCGATGCCGCTCTTGTCGCCCGAGCACTGCCGGATACACCGATCCTGCTCAAATGGACCCGCGAGGACGAACACGAGTGGGAGCCATACGCCCCCGCCATGGCGGTCGAGGTGGCGGCGCGGACAGACGCAGACGGACGAATTACAACCTGGTCACAGGAGGCTTACAGCGACACTCACGGTCGCCGGCCCCGCCCCGGCCCCGATCGTGCCGGCCCCGCCCGCCTTCTCGCCAACAGCCTCCGCGCCAAGCCGGTCCCGGCATTTGTGCCGAAGCCCAACTTGGGCGCACACGCCGGGATCCACCGCAATCTGGACCCGATCTACAATTTTCCCGACCGGCGGCTGGTGAAGCATCTGGTCACCGACCTGCCGCTGCGCACCTCGGCCATGCGCTGCCTTGGCGGCGCGGCGAACGTCTTCGCGATCGAGAGCTTCATGGACGAGCTGGCGCTGGACGCCGGCCGCAACCCGCTGGATTTCCGCCGTGATCATCTCTCTGATGCGCGCGCGCTGGCGGTTTTGGATGGGCTGGAGCGGGCAGCGGGGACGCCGCGGGGCGCAGGCCGCGGCTTTGCCTTCGCGCAGTACAAGAACGCCATGGCCCGGGTCGGCGTCGCCGTGGACCTGGCCGTCACCGACGCCGCCGAGATCCGCCTGACCCGGGCCGTCATCGCCGCCGAGGCGGGCCGCATCGTCGATCCCGACGGGCTGACGGCACAGCTGGAGGGCGGCTTCCTGCAGGCGGCCAGCTGGGCGCTGGCCGAAGAGGTCACCTGGGACCGCGACGGCATCACCAGCCGCGACTGGGACAGCTACCCCGTGCTGCGCTTCGACAACGTGCCGGCGATCGAGGTGGTGCTGCTGGACCTGCCGCAGGAGAAATCGCTGGGCGCGGGCGAGGCCGCCGGCGGCCCGGCGCTGGCGGCCATCGCCAACGCGGTGGCGGCGGTCACCGGATTGCGACTCAGGCGGCTGCCGTTCACGCCGGAGGCACTGCGCCGGGCCGCGATCGAAGAGTGAGCTCGTCCCGGTGCATGCACGCGCGTGAGGCCTCATCCAAGACACTGTTATTAAGTTTATTTACAGAATCTGCGCCCCCGAGATTTGTGCGCGAATGCAGCACGCTTTTGAGGGCGGAATTCTGCGAATTTTCCTTGGCGCTTTTGTTACTTGATGCCGGATAAATCCACCGGCTATCGTAAAACTCCAACCGAGGTGTTTATTTCGGGTGGCCATTCACAGGGAGGTTTCAATGAAGATCGCTACAGCCATACTGACCAGTGCCGCGCTCGGACTCGGCGCGATTTCGACGGCAGCCAACGCTCAGGATATGAGCTTTTTCGTGACCAGCAGCGGCCCGGGCGACGGCGGCAACCTGGGCGGTCTGGAAGGCGCGGACGCGCATTGCCAGAAACTCGCCGAGGCGGCGGGCTCGACAGGCAAGACCTGGCGCGCCTATCTGTCGACCCAGGCCGAGGGAAAACGGGGCGAATCCGCGCGCCAGCGCATCGGCCAGGGCCCGTGGTACAACGCATTGGGCGAGCTGATTGCCTCGGACCTCGACCAGTTGCACATCCTGCCGAACATCTACCTGCGCACCGCGCTGGACGAGAACGGCAACCGCGTCATGGGCCGGTACGACGAGCGCAACGAGCATGACATCCTGACCGGGACCCAGGAGGACGGCATGGCCTTCTGGCCGTGGCAGGAGGGCGACAAGACGTGCAACAACTGGACCTCGAACGGCGAGGGCTCGGCCATCGTCGGCCACCATGACCGGCACGGCGGCGGGAACACCTCGTGGAATTCGGCCCATGCGAGCCGGGGCTGCAGCCCCGACGATTTGCGGGGAACCGGCGGGAACGGCTATTTCTACTGCTTCGCGGCAGACTGACGGTCGCTGGCCAGCGCATGGCAGCACAGCCATGGTGACAGGAGAGCTGTGCGCGGATGGCTGGCGCCGCGGACCCCCCTCCTGTCCTCCCCCCTTTCAGGGGTGAGGGACGCCTGCACCGAGCGTTGCGGACGGGCGTCCTCCTCCCCTGCAAGGGGAGGAGACAGAGGAGGGGTCCTGCGGCGGTGACTTCCCTTGATCTCGTTGGCCGGTTCGCGCAGGCGCGCACAGGTCTCGACATGCGTCAGGCGGACCGAGGGTTCGCCTGACCGTCCCTGCATCGCGCCGGCCCTTGCATGGCGCGGTCTTCGGGCTATGACAGACTAGACCAAAACCGTTTCAGACTGAATCAGTCTGAAAAAGGATTTTGGTCCAAATTCAAATGTTGGAGCAAAATCCTGGGATCAGATTGTTTCAATCAGATCCGTTTTTGCTCCGGTAACCTGCCTGCCGCCTCCGGGGACCGCGCTTGGATACCACCGTCTTCCTTGCCGTGCTGGCTGCCGCGCTGATGCATGCCAGCTGGAATGCCATCGTGAAGGTGGGGCTGGACCGGTTCTCATCGATCCTGCTGCTGTCGATCGCGCAGGGCGGCATCGCCCTCTGCCTGCTGCCGTTCTTCGCCTTCCCGGCGGCCGAGGCCTGGCCCTGGCTGCTGGGCTCGGCGCTGCTGCATGTGGGTTACAAGCTGTTCCTGATCCGCGCCTATCAGCATGGCGACCTCAGCCAGGTCTACCCGCTGGCGCGCGGCACGGCGCCGCTGATCGTCGCGCTGGTGGGAGCGCTGTTCCTGGGAGAGGCAATGACCGCGACCAAGACCGCCGCCGTGGTCACCGTCGCGCTGGGCGTGATCGTGATGTCGCGCAACGGCGGCGGGCTGGAACGGCTGTCGACCAAGGCGTTGCTCTATGCACTGGGCACCGCCTGCTTCACCGCCTCCTACACGCTGGTCGACGGCGTGGGCGCCCGGCTGGCGGCGACGGCGTCGGGCTACACGCTGTGGATGTTCGCCCTCGACGCCACCTGCATGACCGCCGTCGCCGTCGCCAGCCGGGGTCGGCAGGCAGTGGTGCGGCTGAAGCCTTCGCTCCTGAGCGGCACCATCGCGGGGGCGCTGTCGCTGGGGTCGTACTGGGTCGCGATCTGGGCCTTCACCCTGGCGCCGCTGGCGATGGTGGCCGCTCTGCGCGAGACCAGCGTGATGTTCGCGATGCTGATCGGCGTCTTCGTTCTGGGCGAGCGCGCCGGGATTTGGCGCTGGATCTCGGTGGCGCTGATCCTCGGCGGCGTGGTGCTGATGCGCATATGACGGTTCCGGCTGCGCCAGGCTCGGCCCCTTGCGGCGCACTGCATCGGCATGAACCGGAGCAAGCTCGCCGGCTGCTTTCCGTAGGGCGGGGTTTCACCCCGCCATTTCCGGGGCCCGGCATTCGCGCCGGCCTTGAAGCCATGGATTCAGATTACTGTGTTAAAACAACTCGTTAGATTTGATTTCAACCTTGAAACCATCCGCATCCCGCGAAGCGTTCCACCCGATCGCGACCGCCGGCGAGGGCTTCACTCATCCAGAACCGGACCGCTGGTCCCCGCCACATATTTCGGCAGATCGTCGCCCAGGGTGACCCAGGGCACCTTCTCTCTGGCGAACACGTGAAATGCCGGCTCGAGCCCCGAGGCGTCCTCCAGCGCCGAGACGTAGAAGTGTATTTCGTCCGGGAACTTGTCGGCGTCATAGGCCACAGGCGCTCCGCAAGCCGGGCAGAAATGCCGCCGCACCCCGGGCGAGGACTGGTAGACCGCGGGCGTGACCCCGGTCATCTGCACCGCATCGCGCGGCACCCCCATGAAGGTCGTGAACGGCGCCGAGCAGTTCCGCCGGCAGCTTTCGCAATGGCAGTGGCCGACCCAGTTTTCCGGCCCCTCGTATTCGTAGCTGACCGCGCCGCAGAGGCAGCGCCCCTTCCTGAGCGTCATCGCCAGGCCCTCCCCGTTGACTCGCGGCGATGATACGCGCCGTTGAGGCGCCCTACCAGCGGCCTCGCAGCGCGCGCCAGGCCAGCGAGACCGCGCGCCGGCCGTCATGGTGGGGGCGGTGCGGATGCGGCATCAGGTCGAAGCCCGGCTTGCGCGCCTGCGCGAGAACCCGCTCGGCCCGCCAGACCGGCAGCAGCGCCGGCGCGGCCTCGGGCGGCACCGACCGGCGCCCGGCCCGGGCAGCGGCCAGCAGTGCCAGCGCCTGGTCCGCCTGGCCATGCGCCACGGCGCGGGTGTGAGGGGTTGTGCGGCCCCGCGCCAGGGCGGCGCGGTCCTCGGGGCCCAGGCTCGGCAGCAGGTACTGGCCGCCATCGGCCGCCATCGCCACCGCATTGCGCAGCACATAGGCCACGCCCATCGCATGGCCCACCGCGCCTGCCGCCCGGCGGGCGGCCCCGTCGCCGCCGGTCAGCAGATGCGCCGCCAGCCGCATCAATCCGCCGAAACGGGCGTCGAGCCATTCGCCGAACCGGTGCTCGTCCATCGCCCCGTGCAATTCGGTCTCGTGGGCATCGATCAGCGCGGTCAGTTCCTCCCCCGGCACCACATCGGCCGAGAGAACCCCGTGCAGCGGCCCGGCGACCTCGTGGGCGCGGGGCGGCTCGCCAGCGCCGATCCCGTCCACCAGATCGCGCCACCATTGCAGGCGCATCCGGGCGATCAGCGGCTCCGAGGGCCTCAAAGCCGCCTTCGACAGCTCGATGTCGAAGGCATAGAGCACCATCAGCCGCGCACGGGCAGGCTCGGGCGCGAACAGCGCCGCATGGAACAGGTCCGGATCGTGGCTGCGGACCATCTCGGCGGGCGCACTGAGATCGACGGCGGTCATCTGGCGGCGGGCGCGCCCGACAGGATCAGCTTGGTGAACACCGCATCCTCCAGCGCCTGGAACGAGGCGTCGACGATGTTGGGCGAAACCCCGACCGTGGACCAGGTGTTGCCATGGGAATCGGCGCTGTCGATCAGCACGCGGGTCACCGCCTCGGTACCGGCGCCGATGATCCGGACCTTGAAATCCACCAGCTTCAGGTCGTCGATGAACTCCTGATACCGGCCCAGATCCTTGCGCAGCGCGCGCGCGAGCGCATTGACCGGCCCCTGATCCGCATGGGTGACCGGGTCGATGGATTCGGAGGCCGAGATCATCCGCTCGCCGTCCACATGCACCACGACCACCGCCTCGGAGACGGTGACGATGCCCTCGGGCTCGTCGCGGCGTTCCACCGAGACCCGGTAGCGGTCGACCTCGAAGAACTTCGGCAACTGGCCCAGATAGCGCCGGGCCAGCAGCTCGAAGCTGGCCTGGGCGGAATCATAGGCAAATCCCTGGTCCTCGCGCTCCTTCACGTGGCGCAGCAGGTCGCCCAGCCGCTTGTCCTGCGGGTCGGCCTCGATCCCCGCCTCGCACAGGCGTTTCAGCAGGTTCGACCGGCCCGCCTGGTTAGACATCGGCACAACCCGCTCGTTGCCCACCGCCTCGGGCGGGATGTGCTCGTAGGTCGTGGGGTCCTTGGCGATGGCCGAGGCGTGCAGCCCCGCCTTGTGGGCGAAGGCGGCGGAGCCGACGTAGGGCGCATGCCGGTTCGGCTGGCGGTTCAGGATCTCGTCCAGCATCAGCGACGCGGCCCGCAGCTTCGGCAGCGAGTCGAGCGCGATGCCGGTCTCGAAGCGGTCGGCATACTGCTTTTTCAACAGCAGCGTCGGGATGATCGAGACCAGGTTGGCGTTGCCGCAACGCTCGCCGAGCCCGTTCAGCGTGCCCTGGATCTGGCGTGCGCCCGCCTCGACGGCGGCAAAGCTGTTGGCCACCGCCTGCTCGGTGTCGTTGTGGGTGTGGATGCCCACATGTGTGCAGGGGATGCGTTTGCAGACGGCGACGACGATCTCGCCCACCTCGGCGGGCAGCGTGCCGCCATTGGTGTCGCACAGCACGACCCATCGCGCGCCGCCCTCCATGGCGGCATCGAGACAGGCCAGCGCGTAGTCCGGGTTGGCCTTGTAGCCGTCGAAGAAATGCTCGGCATCCAGCAGCGCCTCGCGGCCCTGGGCCACCAGATGGGCGATGCTGGCACGGATGTTGGTCAGGTTCTCCTTCAGCGTGATGCCGAGCGCGGTCTTCACATGGAAGTCATGCGCCTTGCCCACCAGGCAGACGGCGGGGGTGCCGGCGTTGACCACCTCGGCCAGCACCTCGTCATTGGCCGCCGAGCGTCCTGCCCGCTTGGTCATGCCGAAGGCGGTGAAGGTGGCTTTCTTGAGTTTGGGCGCGGTCCGGAAGAAGTCGCTGTCGGTGGGATTGGCCCCCGGCCAGCCGCCCTCGACATAGTCGATGCCCAGCGCATCGAGCGCCCTGGCGATCTTGGTCTTGTCGGCGGCGGAGAAGTCGACCCCCTGGGTCTGCTGCCCGTCGCGGAGCGTGGTGTCGAAGAGGGAGAGGCGTTCACGGGTCATCGGACTGGCCTATTCAAGTGAGCCGTCATGCCCCGGCTCGACCGGGGCATCCAGAACGGGAAGTACTCGGAAGATGGCTGGATCGCCCGGTCAAGCCGGGCGATGACGGTAAGCGACGAACGGCTGGCGGTTAATCCGCCCGGGCCAACGGCCCGGGCAGCGCCCGACCCGCCCCCCCACGGGGCGGGCGCTTCACGCCCTCCCCGCGCGGGCCGGGCGCTGCCCTCCGTTCCGTGCAACATCCTCAGGACAGGGGTCATCACAGCGCCTCCAGCTTCGCGGCGTTGAAGTCACGAGTGAATTTCCAATCGACACCGTCGCGCGTGTCCTTCACTTCGACACCTGCGGCAATGAGGCCATCGCGGATCCCGTCAGCGCGCAAGAAATCCCGCGTCCGCCGCGCCTGCTCGCGCTCTTTGATGAGGTCTTCCACTCTGCCGCGGTGCTGCGAAGCATCCAGGTACCACTGCTCGAACTCTTCAGCCGATTTTGACGCGAGATTCTCGAAACCGAGTAGTGTCAATCCGTTGAGAAACTTCACACCTGCATCCATGAAGACCTTGGGATCATCCGGGGCATCGAGCACGCGCTTCGCCATAACATCGACACCTCGGATTCCGTTCCACGTGTTCAAGTCATCAACTAGCCCACGCATGACAGCCTCAGATTGCCGCGTCCCGTCGGCCTCATGCCGAAGGTAGGATGCTTCTACCCTGTCGAGCGCTCGGCGCCAGCGATCTAAAACCACCCCAGCTTCCTCGACTTTCCTCTCCGTCCAATCCAACGGTGTTCGGTAATGGGTCGACAGCAACACGAACCGGATCACCTCGCCGGGGATGCCCTTGTCCAGCAAATCCTTCACCGTGAAGAAGTTGCCAAGCGACTTGGCCATCTTCTCGCCCTCGACCTGCAAAAACCCAGTATGCATCCACACTTGCGCCATGATCTTCGTGTGGTTGGCGCAGCAGCTCTGGGCCACCTCGTTCTCGTGGTGGGGGAATTGCAGGTCGATGCCGCCGCCATGAATGTCGAAGGTGTCGCCCAGCAGCGCCTTCGACATGGCCGAGCATTCGATGTGCCAGCCGGGGCGGCCCCTGCCCCAGGGCGAGTCCCAGCCCGGCAGGTCGTCCGAGGACGGCTTCCACAGCACGAAGTCCATGGGGTTCTTCTTGTAGGGCGCGACCTCGACACGGGCGCCGGCCACCATGTCGTCCAGCGAGCGGCGCGCCAGCTTGCCGTAGTCGGGATACGAGCCGACATCGAACAGCACATGGCCCTCGGCCGCATAGGCATGGCCCGAGGCAATCAGCGCCTCGATCATGGCCACCATGTCGCCGATATGCTCGGTGGCGCGGGGCTCGTGGCTGGGCCTGAGCGCGCCCAGCGCGTCCATGTCCTCGTGGTACCAGCCGACGGTCTCGTCGGTGATCTCGCGGATGCTGCGTCCGGTGGCCGCCGCACGGGCGTTGATCTTGTCGTCCACGTCCGTGAAGTTCCGGACGTAAGTCACTGCACCCTCGCCATAAACATGGCGCAACAGCCGGAACAGGACGTCGAACACCACCACGGGCCGCGCATTGCCGATATGGGCGCGGTCATAGACCGTGGGGCCGCAGACATACATGCGCACATCCCCCTCGCGGAGCGGCTTGAACGGCTCCTTGGTCCGGGTGCGGGTGTTGTAGAGCTGGATATCGGTCATGGCTCAGGCTCGCGCGTTTGGTCCCGCGGCGGGCCTAGCATCATGTTCGGGTCGTGGGAACAGGAAACACCGCCGCGGACTATGTCAGCGGGTAATGCAGATCCGGCAGATGAGGATCGCGGTGTTCATGGGCGACTGTATGCACCACGGAACCGCGCTGCGCAAGCCGTGTTCGCAGTGCCGGAGTTGTTGATTTACCTGCCCGGCCGCGACATGCTCGCCAGAGCATTGCCGGAGACCCTCATGTCCGCCAAGGACTTTCCCGAAACGCAATATGCCGAGAGCGGCGGGCTTTCCATCGCCTACCAGATCTGGGGCGAAGGCAAAGGGAATATCGTGCTGGTCCCCGGTATCATCAGCCATCTGGAGTATTCTCTGGAGAATGCTGCCTATGTCCACTGGGTCCGCGAGTTATCCCGGATCGGGCGGCTCTCCGTCTTCGACAAGCGCGGCAATGGCATGTCCGACCGGATCGCGGGTGCCCCCACCATCGACGAGCGGATGCGCGACATCGAGGCGGTGATGGATGCCGCCGGAATGGAGCGCGCCAGTATCATCGGCTTCTCCGAGGGCGGGGCCATCTCCATCGCCTTCGCCGCGATGCGGCCCGAGCGGGTCGAGCGGCTGATCGTCTGCGGGGCCTATGCGGCAGGGCGGCGCGCCCGGGGCGAGTTGGATGGCGAGACGCTGGAGCGGACCGTGGCCGAACTTCGCGCCAACTGGGGCAAGCCGGGCGGGCGGCATGTCTATTCGGCCTTCGGCCCCGATCCCGCCGACCGCGAGGCCTATGAGCGCTTCATCAGCGAGCAGCGGATGAGCGCGACCCCCAGCGGCATCGCCGCGCTGTTCCGAATGGCCGCGGACATCGACATCCGCCCGCTGCTGCCGATGGTCAAGGCGCCGACACTGATCGTCTACCGGCGGGACGAAGCCAACAACGCCCGAGTCGCGGACCCCTTGGCCGAAGGCATTTCCGGGGCCGAGCAGAAAGCCCTGCCCGGCAGCCATCACGTGCCCTATGACGGCGACACCGATGCCTATGTGGCCGCGATCCGCGAGTTTATCACCGGCGCGGCCCCGGCGGCACCCGAGGCGACGCGGATGCTGGCGACGGTGCTGTTCACCGACCTTGCCGATTCCACCGCCCGGCAGGCGCAGCTGGGCGACGCTGCCTGGCGGCGGCTGATGAACCGGCACGACGATATCTGCTCGCGCCAGGTGGCGCGCCATGGCGGGCGGCTGATCAAGTTCACCGGCGACGGGATGCTGGCCACCTTCAACGCGCCCACCGCCGCTGTCTCATGCGCGCTGGCGGCGCGGGATGCGCTGTCGGCGCTGGACCTGCCCTGCCGCAGCGGGGTCCATACCGGCGAGATCGAGCTGCGGGGCGAAGATGTCAGCGGGCTCGGCGTGGTGATCGCGGCGCGGATCATGGCCGAGGCCGGGGCGGGCGAGGTGCTGGCCTCGGACCTGACGCGGCAGCTGATGCTCGGCGCTCCGTTCCTTTTCGCCGGGCGCGGCGAGCATGCTCTGAAAGGCGTGCCTGGGACCTGGTCCCTGCACGAGGTGCAGCCCGATTGAGTGCCGGCTTAACGGCGCGGATTGAGCAGCGGCATCAGGGCCGCCATCTCCGGCCCGTGATCGCGGCCGGTCAGCGCGAGGCGCAGCGGGCGGAACAGGGCGCGGCCCTTGCGGCCGGTGGCGGCCTTGACGGCGGCGGTCCAGTCCTTCCAGGTCTCCGGCCCCCAGGGACGCGGAGGAAGCATGGTCAGGGCCTGATCCACGAATTCCCGATCCTCGGGATCGGGCGCCGGTTCGGCCCCGTTGCGGCAGATCGCCCACCACTGTGCCGCATCGCCGATGCGGTCGAGATTGGGGCCGACGGCCTGCCAGAACTCCGGAGCGGTCCCAGCCGGGATGCCGAGTCCCTCCAGCCGGCTCCCAACGGCCGCGTAGGGCAGCGCCCGCAGGGTCTTGGCGCTGTGGAGCCGCAGTTCCTCGGGGTCGAATTTGGTCGGCGACAGGCCGAAGGAGGCGATGTCGAAGCCCGCCGCGATGTCTTCGAGCGAGGTCGCCACCTCGACCGGATGGCTGGAGCCCAGCCGGGCCATGAAGGCCACCAGCGCCAGCGGCTCGACTCCGGCCTCGCGCAGATCGGCCAACGAAAGGGTGCCCAGCCGCTTCGACAGTGCCTCGCCCTTCGGCCCGGTCAAGAGCGAGTGGTGACCGAAGGCAGGCGGTGCGGCGCCCAGCGCCGCGAAGATCTGGATCTGGGCGCCGGTGTTGGTCACGTGGTCGGCACCGCGCACCACGTGGGTGACGCCCATCTCGGCGTCGTCCACCACCGAGGCGAGGGTATAGAGCAGCTGCCCGTCCTCGCGGAGCAGGACCGGGTCCGACAGGCTGGCGGCGTCGATATGCTGGGGGCCGCGGATCAGGTCGTCCCAGGCGACCGCCTGCTGGTCCAGCAGGAAACGCCAGTGCGGATGGCGGCCGCCCGAGGCCAGCTTCGCCTTGTCCGCCTCCGCCAGCTTCAGCGCGGCGCGGTCATAGACCGGGGGCTGGTGCATCGCGAGCTGCTTCTTTCGCTTGAGGTCCAGCTCGAGAGGCGTCTCGTAGCAGTCGTAGAGCCGCCCTGCCCCGCGCAACTGGTCTGCCGCCGCGTGGTAGCGCTCCAGCCGGGCAGACTGGCGCTCCTCGCGGTCCCAGGTCAGGCCCAGCCATTCCAGGTCGCGGCGGATGGCATCGGCGTAGCGTTCCTGCGAGCGCTCCGGATCGGTGTCGTCGATGCGCAGGATGAACCTGCCCCCCGCCCGCCGGGCCAAGGCCCAGTTCATGACGGCGGTGCGCAGGTTGCCCACATGCAGCAGGCCGGTCGGCGAGGGGGCGAAACGGGTGACGGTCATGGGCCGTACTTATCGCCAAGATGTTGCCGGAACAATGCCCCGGCCTCGTCCCGGAAACCGGTGCGTGCAAGCACGCACCCTACGGGGTACAATGTGACCTCGGCAAAGCGGGGAGGTCAGGATGCCAAGGACCCACACCTTCGCGAGACACCAGAGCGGCGAGCCGGTGGACGTCGCCCTGGACAAGATCGAAGCCTTCGAACATGACGCGTTTTCCTACTGTACGACGCTCTTCCTGGTCAGTGGCATGACCATCCCGGTGGACAATCCGCCCGACGAGGTCCGGAAGATCATGAACGACGCATGACGCCGGGCTGGGCGGCCTAGGATGCTGACTTCGCGCGCCCCTTGCGGATCGTCTCCAGCCTCTCCGCCGCCTCCTCCGGGCTGGCGCCAATGTATATGGCGCGGAAGGCGATGTTGGGGACGCCCGCCGAGTGGGACTTGGCCAGCATCAGGCGCGGGCCGAGGTCCATGGCTCCGAGGGTGGCGCGGGGATCCTCGAGATAGATCGCCAGCCAGGGCTTCTTGCCCATGATCACGGCGCGGAACTCGCCGATCTCGGCCCAGGGAATCGGGCGCGAGAATCCGAGGATGGTGCGGAGCACCAGCCCCTCCTCGGTCGCCACGATGGTCGGCGTGCGGCGCAGGAGGCGGACGCCCATGTCGACGGCGTAGACCGGGCAAAGCACCAGAACGGCCCAGATCACGTAGCGGATGTACCCCAGATCCCCGGGCTCAGCCGCCACCAGCAGCCAGGCGGCGAAGGCGGTGAACATCAGAAGCCCGAGGAACATCACCGCCAGCTTGCCCGGCTGGGGCGTGAATTGCACAAGAACGTTCACACCAGACACAGCTTTCTCTGCTCTGACAACACGTTGGCTAGTCCGGCAATCACGGGTTACCCTCCAAATCTGGCCGAAATCGGCGAAATGCACCCAATAGCTGGGTGAAGTCTCCGAGAATCATCATTCCCGGCACAGCAAGAGTAGCGCCATCTACCAACATGTTGGTTCGAACGATCATGCGCCCATACCAGTTTAGGCGCGCTAACAACGCACCCTTATTCTTCAGCCAAATGCACACATAGTGGTGACTCGGCAGGTTATTCGGGTCTCCCGGCCGATAAGCTCGCCACGCCGCGATCTCTCCCCATTCGACGCGTGCGCAGTATCTGATTCCCAAGAGAACTTCGACTCCATTACCATCAATCGTTACGAGTGGGGCTTTCACGAAAAAATAAGCACAACAAAAAGCAAAAATGGATCCAAAAATCACCAAACTTAAAAAACAAATTCCAAGTAAAGTTATACTATCCTGATTCCAAGATATAAATATACCGAAAACTGGAATCATTAAAAGAATAAAACACAAGACCGCCCACGAACCTACCTTAGAACGGGATACTGCAAACGAGACAGATTCTTGCCTCACGACTTGTCCCGCCACTTGTTGACGATGGGGTAGCGCCGGTCGAGCCAGAACGCCTTCTTGGTCAGCTTGACCCCCGGAGGCGACTGGAAGCGCTTGTATTCCGAGATATAGAGCAGCCCCTGTACCTTCATCACGGTCGCCCGGTCGTAGCCGGCGGCGATGATCTCCTCGGTGGAAAGCTGGTCCTCGACCAGCATCTGCAGGATGGCGTCCAGCACCGCATAGGGCGGCAGGCTGTCCTCGTCCTTCTGGTCGGGGCGCAGCTCCGCCGAGGGCGGCTTCTCGATCACCCGGGCCGGGATCACCGCACCCGCGGGCCCCTTCATCCAGGGCCGGTGGTTTGCGTTGCGCCAGCGGCAGGTCTCGAACACCCGGGTCTTGTAGAGGTCCTTGATCGGGTTGTAGGCGCCGTTCATGTCGCCGTACAGGGTGGCGTAGCCGACCGCCATTTCCGACTTGTTGCCGGTGGTCAGCAACAGCTCATTGAACTTGTTCGACAGCGCCATCAGGTAGACCCCGCGCAGCCGTGACTGAATGTTCTCCTCGGTCACATCCGGCTCCAGCCCGGCGAATTCGGGCGCCAACCCCTGGGTGATAGCCGAGACCGCGCCCGAGATCGAGATCGTCGGATGCTTCACCCCCAGGGCCTCGACCACCGCCGCGGCGTCTTCGAGGCTGGTATCCGAG